>JBAVQO010000292.1:0-2426 GCA_049694135.1 Gillisia sp.
ACATTCCCCAGCAGAACCAGCAATAAAGCGTGATACATCTGGTATCGTACCCCGGTTTCAAAAACGTCAGCAGAATTTTCTGAAATTAAAAGTTTTAATCCATGGGTGGCAAAAGCCCCTAAAACTATAGCAATTAGTCCAAAAAGAAAGCCGGTCATATATAATCTTCGCTGCATACTATAATTTTTTTAGTGTAAACTATTACTTACATTCGTTATTATAACAAACAAAATTAACCAAGATTTTTAAATATTATGCGACACATCTTAGTAATTGGCGCCGGAAAATCCACCGCTGTACTTATAAATTATCTATTGAAAAAATCTGTGGAAGAAAACCTTTTTTTAACTATTGGCGATGTAGATATTGAACAGGTAAAAAAATCCTGTGGCCATCATGAAAGATGCACTGCCATTACCCTTGATGTTTTTAACCAGGAAAGCCGCGAAACTGCTATAGAAAAAGCAGATATTGTAATCTCTATGTTACCTGCCAGGTTTCATCTGGAAGCTGCCAAATCCTGCATTAAATTCAAAAAATCTTTGGTAACCGCCTCTTATGTCAGCAAAGAAATGAGGGCTTTGGATGAAGAAGTAAAGAAAAACGGACTTGTATTTATGAATGAAATAGGTGTGGATCCGGGAATAGACCATATGAGCGCTATGCAGGTAATAGATCGAATTAGAGATGCCGGCGGAAAAATGCTGCTTTTTGAATCTTTTACAGGGGGCCTCGTAGCTCCACAGAGCGATACCAATCTATGGAATTACAAATTCACCTGGAACCCGCGAAACGTGGTGGTAGCAGGACAGGGTGGAGTTGCCGAATTTATTCAGGAAGGAAAATACAAATATATTCCTTATCACAGATTATTCAGAAGAACCGAATTTCTTCATATTGAAGGCTATGGAAAATTCGAAGCTTACGCCAACCGAAATTCTCTGGATTACAGAAGCAGTTACGGATTAGAAGATGTGCTTACCCTCTACCGAGGAACCATCCGGCGGGTAGGCTTCAGCCGCGCCTGGAATATGTTTGTTCAATTGGGAATGACAGATGACACCTACGAACTTGTAGATTCAAAAAACATGAGCTACCGGCAGTTTGTGAATTCATTTCTCCCCTACTCGCCTACAGATTCCATCGAATTAAAGCTGAGACATAATTTAAAAATCGAACAGGACGATATTATGTGGGAAAAGTTACTGGAACTCGATCTTTTTAACGATGAAAAAACCATAGGCATCGAAAATGCCACCCCGGCACAGGCACTTCAAAAGATATTGATGGAAAAATGGACTTTAGATGAAGATGATAAAGACATGATCGTCATGTACCATAAATTTGGATACGAGCTAAATGGCCAGCGAAAACAAATTGATTCTACTATGGTACACATTGGCGACGATCAGTCCCATACCGCCATGGCCAAGACTGTGGGATTACCCGTAGCCATTGCCTGTCTTTCTATTTTAAACGGAAAAATTAAAACTCCCGGCGTGCAAATTCCTATTACCAAAGAAATATATACCCCTATCTTGAAGGAACTTGCCACCCACGGAATAAGCTTCAAGGAAACAGAGACCGAATATCTTGGTTATAATCCTTATGGTGAAGGTGGAAATTAAAAATCATCCTTTTTAGGCAAAAACCGAAATCCTGACCTACATGAAATTAATAGACGAAAAAGTAAGCATTGATGGAATAGACAAAACTATCCTTAATTTCCTGATGGAAGATGCCCGTAAACCCATTCTGGAAATCGCTCGAAGTATAGGCATAAGCGGAGCAGCCATTCACCAACGTTTAAGAAAACTGGAAAAAGCCGGTTTGATAGAAGGTTCTAAGCTAATAATTAACCCCCGGGTTTTAGGATATACCACGATGGCTTACGTAGGCGTGTATCTGGATAAAGCCGTTAGTAATCCACAGGCTGTAAAAAGGCTTCGGGAAATTCCTGAAGTGCTGGAGTGTCATTACACCACCGGAAACTGGTCCATCTTCCTGAAAATTTTGTGCAAAGACAACGAACATCTCATGCAGGTACTAAATAAGAATATTCAGGCGATAGAAGGTGTTTCAAGGACAGAAACTTTTATTTCTTTAAATCAGCAAATAAACAGGCAGATCAAAGTATAATTTGGTACGTCTTATCTTCTGCCCATATAAATATTCAGAAAATAAAGCAGCGTGGCCAGCGACCCTACAGCAGCCACCACATACGTTCTTGCCGCCCATTTTAAGGCGTCTTTTGCGGAGGTATGCTCCTTGGGAGTTAGCATATGCTGGGTTTCCAGCCATTGTAAAGCCCGATGGCTGGCATCATATTCTACAGGAAGAGTTATAAAGCTGAAAAGGGTTCCAAGGGCAAAAAGTATAATTCCTATGAGTAAGATGGTGCTTCCCAGGGCGGTAGTAGCCATTAG
>JBAVQO010000293.1:0-3639 GCA_049694135.1 Gillisia sp.
TTGGAATAGAAAAATCCAAAGCGATGGATATTTTATTGGATTCTCCTGTGAGTACGCCTATTTTAAAAGCTTTTCGACCTCGTATTGAAAATGAAAACTACGAAGCGAATTTCCCTTTGAAACATCTTCAGAAGGATCTTCAGCTTTTTACAGATACAGCTTACGAAAATAATAAAGCCGCACCGCTTACAAATTCTGCAAAAGAAGTATATGCACTGGCAAAACAGCATAAAATGGGAGATCTGGATTTTTCTGCCGTTTTTAAATTTTTGAATGATAACTAGATGTAGAGTTAAACCTTAAGATTTATTTTTAAAAACCGGAGGGAAAACAAGTTTTTCGTCCGGTTTTTTTATAAATTATGGGTTTAATTAAAAAAGTACTTATGAAAAAACAATTACTCTGCATTATTCTTTCTTTTGGCTTCCTTTTTCTTCAGGGCCAAACCAAGAGAAAACTTGTTCCCGGCGATGTTTATAATTACAAATCTGTATCTAATCCGCAGGTGTCACCAGATGGGAAATGGATTTTATACAGCATAGCCACGCCGGATTCTACCGAAAATAAAAAGCATTCAGATTTATTTCTTGCAGGTTGGGACGGGAAAGACAGCTTACAAATTACCTTTACTCCCGAAGGCGAATCTAATGCCAAATTTAGTCCCGACGGGAAATATATTTCTTACGTGTCCTCAAAAAAAGTGGACAGTATAGACACCAGCCAGTTGTGGTTAATGGATAGAAGAGGCGGAGAAGCACATCAATTTACAAAAGTAAAAGAAGACCTTGAGGGTTATGAATGGTCTCCGGACGGTTCTAAAATCGTACTGGTCATGAAGGATGCCAAGGATAAGAAAAAGAAAAAAGAGAAGGTAAAAGATCCTATTGTGGTAGACCGTTATCATTTTAAACAGGATATTCAGGGCTATATTTTAGATAAAAACACCCATTTGTATCTGCTTACTGTTGCAAGTGGTAAAATTGTTCAGCTTACCGATGGGAAATATGATGAAAAAAATCCATCCTGGTCCCCCGATGGGAAAACCATTGTATTTACCAGTAATCGTACAGAACATCCCGACAGGAATAACAATGTGAGTGTTTATTCGATAAACGCTTCAGCAAACAGCGAAATTAAAGAGCTTACCACCTGGAAAGGAGAAGAGGCCGCTCCGCATTTTAGCCCTGACGGGAAGCATATTGCTTATATACGTTCCAATGCCGATGATACTTTTATAAATTATGAAAACGGCATAATAGCCACGATGGATCCGGACGGAAGCCACGAGAAATTGTTTACCCAGGATCAGGACAGACCGGTGGGAAATTTCAGATGGTCTGCAGATAGTAAAAGCATTGCCTATCTTGTTCAGGACGATCGGCAACGATATATTTCCAGTGTGGATATTTCCAGCGGAAAAATCTCTAAAGTTATAGGTGGCGATCGAACCTTTTCAGAACTTGAAAGCCATAATGGCGGTGGATGGTTAACAATGATGAGCGATCCACAGCATCCCGAAAACATTTATACCCTCACCGGCGGAAACCTTAACCAGATTACGCACGTAAACGAAGACTGGCTTAAAAATGTAGAACTCGCAAGTGTAAAAGGATTTCAATCCACCAGTAAAGACGGAACCAAGGTTTCCGGACTTTTTTACAAGCCTGCAGATGCGGGAGATGAGAAACTACCATTTATTTTGTTCATTCACGGTGGCCCGGTTTGGCAGGATCAATATGAATTCGATTTTACAAGACAAATCCTTGCTGCGGGTGGTTATGCAGTTGCTGCCGTTAATTATAGAGGAAGTAACGGTCGCGGGTTAGATTACAGCAAGGCTATTTACGCCGACTGGGGAAATCTTGAAGTTCAGGATTTACTGGGTGCTGTAGATTATTTAACAGCACAGGGATGGATAGATAAAGACCGGCTCGGAATAGGAGGCTGGAGTTACGGTGGAATTTTAACCGATTACACCATTGCCTCAGACACTCGTTTTAAAGCCGCCTGTAGTGGTGCCGGAAGTGCCATGCAACTTTCAATGTATGGAATAGATCAATATTTACTGCAATGGAATGAAGAGATTGGCCTGCCGTGGACCAAAGAAGGCCTGGACAGGTATTTAAAACTTTCCTATCCTTTCACCCATGCCGATCGTATAAAAACTCCCACTTTATTTATGGTTGGGCAAAACGATTTTAATGTGCCTTCAGAAGGGACTGAGCAAATGTATGCTGCTTTAAAAACCCTGAATGTTCCTACCGAACTTGTGGTATATCCAAATCAGTTTCACGGATTACAGGTATTGAGTTATCAGGTGGATCGCTATCAGCGCTATCTGGACTGGTATGGAAAATATCTGAAAAAGTAAAAAGATGGAGCCCCTTGTTTTTCAGCAAAAAATGAACGCTTCTTCAGAAAAAATCTGGAAAGCTATTACTCGAGCCGAAGAAATGAAACACTGGTATTTTGAGCTGGAAGAATTTAGAGCCGAACCGGGATTTACCTTCACATTTATAGCAGGCGATGCCGAGAAAAAGTTTTTGCATGAATGTACGGTAAAGGAAGTAATACCAGAGAAGAAGCTTTCCTATTCCTGGAGATATCCGGAATACAGTGGGAATACTCTTGTTACTTTTCAATTATTTTCTGAAGAAGGCGACAAAACGCTGGTAAAGCTTACCCACGAAGGACTGGAAAGCCTCCCTGACTCGCCAGAATTCGCAAGAAAAAACTTTCAAGGAGGCTGGGAGTATTTTATTGGAAAGGCTTTAAAGGAATATGTAGAAGATTAGCAGGCTGTTAAGATAGTTTTTTCGCTATAATTTTTAACTTAGAGAATATTGATTGGAAATGTAAAGTTCCGGTTGATATTCTCTGTTTTATTTAGAATATTATGAAAAATACCGTTTCTAAAAAGGATTTACAAAATCCTTCACGTCGTGGATTTATCCAGAAAGGAAGTTTATTAGTGGCCGGAGCCTCAATAATGGGAGCATCGGGATTAGTGTTATCCTGTAAGGATCAGAAATCTGAAAAGAAAGACGAGCACGAAAAAGAAGAAGGGGAAGAAGGCGAAATGAGAGTTTCTGCCAATGAAGATTTGATGAGAGAACACGGATTGCTACAGCGAATGCTTCTTATTTATGATCATTCTATGGACCAGATAAAAAACAAAGAAGATTTTAATTCCGATTATATCAACCAAACTGCAACTATCGTCAGAAATTTTGTAGAAGAATACCACGAAAAACTAGAAGAGAATTATTTATTTCCCAGGTTGAAAAAGGCAAACACCCTGACCGAGCTGGTAGATACCTTGGTGCAGCAACATGCCGGCGGAAGGCAGGTTACTGCTGAAATAATTGAAATCACCAAAAATTCCAAAACTCCTTCCGAAGAAGACAATAAAAGACTACTTCAGTTAATGAATGCTTTTAATATCATGTACAGGCCTCACGAAGCCAGAGAAGATACCATCTTGTTTCCCGCCTTTAAAAAAGTGGTTTCCCAGAATGAATATGATTCCCTCGGGGAAGATTTCGAAAAGAAAGAACACGAGAAGTTTGGAGGCGACGGCTTTGATATGATGGTAGATAAAGTTGCCAACATTGAGAAACAACTGGGAATTCATGATCT
>JBAVQO010000294.1:0-2227 GCA_049694135.1 Gillisia sp.
TCCACGAGGAAAGTCCTTTACACGACGGGCGTGCCTACAGCCTTCGCGATGCTCAAAAATTGCTTTCCATGGCCAAAGAATTAGGATGCAATTATGTGCGCCTGGCACATTATCAGCATAATGAAAATATGGTTCGCGAGGCCGATAAAATGGGAATTCTGGTGTGGGAAGAAAACCCTGTTTACTGGACCATCTCCTGGGAAAATGAAGACACTTATAAAAATGCCGAAAATCAGCTTTCTGAAGAGATTAACCGCGATAAGAATCGCGCGGCGGTTATCATTTGGTCGATGGCAAACGAGACGCCGGTAAGCGAGGCCCGAAATACTTTTTTGGGAAGTCTGGCCAAAAAAGCCCGGAAGCTGGATCCTACCCGGCTAATAAGCGCCGCGCTGGAGCAAAGCAACTATCAGGGAAATTCCAAAATTAAAACCATTAGCGATCCTTTTGCCGAGGTGGTAGATGTGCTTAGCTTTAATGAATATATCGGTTGGTATACAGGTTTGCCTGATGAATGTGAAAAAGTTAGCTGGAAGATCACCCAGGATAAACCGGTATTGGTTTCAGAATTTGGGGCGGGAGCGAAATATGGCTATCACGGCGATAAATTAACCCGGTGGACCGAAGAGTTTCAGAAATATTATTACGAGGAAACGCTGAAAATGTTAAGCAAGCTCGAGAAATTGAACGGATTCTCGCCCTGGATCCTGATGGATTTCCGTTCCCCTCGCAGGCCTTTGCCGAAAATCCAGGACGGGTACAACCGCAAAGGATTACTTTCTGAAAAAGGCGAAAAAAAGGAGGCGTATTTTGTGCTTCAGAAGTTCTATTCAGAAAAGAAAAATGAGCGAAAGTAGTGTATTGACCTTCTGAATAGAATGTGAATAATTTTTGATAAATGCCGGGGCTTTAATTTTAAATACCTGAGGGGAATACCTACTTTAGCAGTAAAGAAAATCCGGAAATTTTGTCTTCAAAAAAAGCTCAGAAGGTAACGCCTTTAATGAAACAGTATAATCGCATCAAGGATAAATATCCCGATGCCCTGCTGTTGTTTAGAGTGGGCGATTTTTATGAGACCTTTGGCGAAGATGCCATCAAAACGGCACGGATTTTAAATATTGTGCTTACCAAAAGAGGAAACGGCAGCGAGGTGGAGACAGCCCTGGCGGGGTTTCCGCATCACGCGCTTAATACCTATCTGCCAAAACTGGTAAAAGCCGGGCTTCGTGTTGCGATCTGCGATCAACTGGAAGATCCCAAAATGACCAAAACCATCGTAAAACGCGGGGTGACCGAATTGGTAACTCCAGGCGTGGCGATGAACGACGAGGTGCTTAGCAGCAAATCGAATAACTTTTTATGTGCCCTTCACTACGGAAAAAAATATATAGGAATTTCTTTCCTGGATGTTTCTACAGGCGAATTTTTAACCGCACAGGGCAGCGCCGAATATATTGATAAACTACTTCAGAATTTTGGGCCCAGCGAGGTATTGCTTCAAAAAAGTTATAAAAAAGATTTCTTAAAGACTTTTGGCGATTCCTATCACTGTTTTTATCTGGAGGATTGGGTGTTTAAATGGGATTATGCGTATGAGACCCTCAACGCACATTTCGATACCAATACGTTAAAAGGCTTTGGAGTAGAACATCTTTCAGAAGGAATTATTTCGGCAGGAGCGGTGTTGTATTATCTGGGCGAAACCCAGCATCATAAACTGCAACATATAACCGCAATCACCCGTATTGCCGAAGATGAATATGTATGGATGGATCGCTTTACCATTCGCAACCTCGAATTATACCATTCTACCGCACAAAACGCCGTAACCTTGCTGGAAGTAATTGACCAGACTATTTCGCCAATGGGCGGCAGAATGTTGAAGCGTTGGCTGGCATTACCCTTAAAAAATGCCGAAAAGATTGTGGCGCGCCATAAAGTGGTCGCCTATCTTATAGAAAACAGGCCACAGCTCGACAAAATAAGGCAGCATATTAAGCAAATAAGCGACCTCGAGCGGCTTATTTCAAAAGTAGCAACGGGACGAATTTGTCCGCGGGAAGTCATTCATCTTAAAAATTCCCTGGAAGCTATAGTGCCTATAAAGTCGCTGGCAGTCAATTGTGAAGAGGAAGCGTTGAAAGTGCTGGGTGATAAGCTGCAAAGTTGTGAGATGTTGCGCAGTAAAATTAAAGAAACTCTGAACGAGGATGCGCCTGTAAAT
>JBAVQO010000295.1:0-1748 GCA_049694135.1 Gillisia sp.
ACAAGGAGTGGTTAGCTCGTGGTTCTTATCAACTGCTGGATCCTGATATAAACTTTTTTTCAGGTCCTCAATACCCCGCGGATAAGGAAAACTTCGGAATTTTCTTGGATAGTATGCCTGATACCTGGGGCAAAACCTTAATGAAGAGAAGAGCTGCTCAAGAGGCTAGGGCCAAAAATGAAAAGATTCCAAAGCTCTATGAGATCGATTATTTGTTAGGTGTTTTTGACGAAAGTAGAATGGGAGCTTTGCGATTTAAAACCGATAGGGAGGGACCTTTTTTAGATAATGATACAATGAACCCTACACCGCCATGGTCATCCCTGGGTGATCTGCAGGAAGCAGTAGATCACATTGAAAGTGATTCTAAAAACGACGCCGTCAGAAAATGGCTTGCTGTTCTTGTTGCTCCAGGCTCTTCTCTTGGTGGAGCCAGACCTAAAGCCAATGTGCTTGACAAAAATGGAGATCTCTGGATTGCAAAGTTCCCATCTAAAATGGATACAATCGACAAGGGAGCGTGGGAATTCTTAACTTATCAGTTGGCTCTTGATTGTGGAGTTAAAATGGCAGAATCTAAAATTAAAAGAATATCGGGATCTTATCATACATTTTTGACAAAGAGATTCGATCGTGAGGATGGTAAAAGAATACATTTTTCTTCGGCAATGACCATGACTGGTAATACTGAGGAGTCCTTGAAAACCTTCAATCCTAGTTATCTTGATATTGTTGATGTTATTGAGAATTACGGTATGAATGTCGAAGAAAATCTACATCAATTATGGCGCAGAATAGTTTTTAATATTGCTGTTTCGAACACTGATGATCATTTACGAAACCATGGTTTTATAATGAATGAGAAAGGATGGGAATTGTCACCAGCCTATGATATAAATCCTTCCGTAGAAAAGGATGGTCTCGCCTTGAATATTGATATAGATGATAATGCACTGGATTTTGATCTGGCTATTGGAGTTGGAGAATATTTTCGATTAAGTGAGGAAGAAATGAATAAGGTGATAGAAGAAGTTATATCATCAGTAAAAAGATGGGAATATTGGGCTAAACATTTAGGCATAGCTAAAAAGGAACAATTACTTATGGAGCCAGCTTTTAAAGTAGAATTGTAAAAAATAATTTATTTCAGATTTTGAAAAATAGTATTTAAAATCTCATTTTGCTTCGATACTGGAGTACGGGTAGGAGCATTTTTAACGGTATTATACTTATATGATTTTCCATTAGCTCTGGCAATAGCGCCTGAAGTTTCAAAAAAATTCTTTAAAGTTGAGGAATTGATGGGAAAAGTCTTTACCAGGTGATCATAGAATTCTCTACAACTGGGACCGTCTAGATTCAAATAGATTTTAGATCTGTGGCAATCCCAATCTTCGGTTAGTACATTTTTGAAAGCTTCAATGGAGGTTTTATCGGAGCATAAGAGATCATATCTAATCAGTCCATTATAAAGCTGCTGAATTTGTATTTCTGAGATCTTAAATTTAAAATTATTGTTCTTTTGTTGAGGATGAAATTTCTTTAGTTCAAACTTACTCTCAAACTTTTTTGACCAGGGCATTTGTGCTAAAAATAAGGCAAGGCCAAAAACGGCCACCATAATACCCTGCGAAATGTATTTTTCACTACTCAATTGATTATAAGCGTATAACATTAGGTGCATAAAACCCAGACCCACAAGAGAAAAAAGCAATCTAGGTCTTTCCAAAGCGGGTAATCACGCCCAC
>JBAVQO010000296.1:0-7574 GCA_049694135.1 Gillisia sp.
ATTAAAGCCTATGGAAATACCTATTGGATTAATACCAATATTGGAATATTTGCACTTAATGAGTCTGGGGAATTGCAACATTATTTACCCCTGCATTCCGAAGAGATTAATTTCACAGAATCTGGAAATCTTATAGAAACCAATCCTTATGGTGGCGTTAGGATTTACAGCGATCTCGATGCTTTTAAAGATACTCTCTTTGAGCAGGAGAATCCCGCAACTCCCACCATGGTTGTTAATAGTTTGCGGAGGGGTCACAAAACTTATTTCTTGTCTGTTTTCTCTGGCCTTTATGTATGGGAAAAGGGAAAATTCAGATCGTATTTAAAAAATGATATCTGGAAGGAACAGAAATTAAGAAATATTACAGAGTTAGGTAGGAATATGGCCATTTCGAATGAATTTGGAGACATCTTTATCGTTAATGATGATCAGGGATCTTTTAAAGTTTTAGAAAAAATACCAAGAGCAAAAATTCGGGGGAATACAATTTCCTTTTTAAAAGAATATAAAGGGAGCCTGCTAATAGGAACAGAAAAAGGTTTGACTATTTTAAAAGATAAACGCTCTATTTTTTTAGATGAGGAACAGGGGCTGAAACAACCCTTACTTTGTGCCACTGTTAACGGGGACACGTTATCTCTGGGGACAAAAAATGGTTTTTACACGATAAATCTGAATGCTGTAAGTGATGTCAAGGCTTTAGTTGATACAGTTAATGTAAAAGAAGTCTATGTTAACAATAAAAAATTTCCTTTCGTACAAAAATCCGGAAAGCAGGAAATAAATCTGAATCATGACGAAAACACGGTGTTGCTTAAATTCAGCACCAATTCCCATCCTTATCCCAAGAAGTTAAGCTATCAATATCGCCTAAACTCGCACGAGGACTGGAGCCGTTCTTTCTCCACACCTGAAATTTTCCTGCCTTTTCTTCCTCCAAAGGATTATCATGTATCGGTAAGAGTATTAGATTCCAGCACGGGTTTAAATTATACCCAATCGTTAACAAATCTGACCATTCTTCCGCCTTTTTGGAAAACCTGGTGGTTTGCTCTGTTGATAATCTGTACCATTTCAGTGGCAATTTATAGTATCTACAAAATTCAAATAAATCAAACCCGAAAATTTGAAGAACAAAAAGGACAGATTCAAAAGCGATTTGAAGAAACTAAAATGGAAGCCTTACTGGCACAAATGAATCCGCATTTTATTTTTAACGCTATGAATTCCATTCAAAACTATATCATGGAAAGTGATATAGACAATGCTACTATTTTTCTGGGAGATTTCGCCAAGTTAATAAGGCTTAACCTGGATTATTGCACGAAACCAAGCATTCTGCTTATAGAAGAAATGGAATATCTGAAGTCTTATATTAGGGTTGAGAATACACGCTTCAATAATAAGGTTAAGGTAATTACTAATTTAGATCCTTTAATTGATCTGTACGAGGTAGAAATTCCTACTATGATATTACAGACCTTTGTTGAAAATGTGTTTGTTCACGCTTTTTCACCCAACATTAAAGATCCAACGTTAAAAATTTCTTTTAAATTGATTTCAAAGTCAATTTTGGAATGCAAAATTGAAGACAACGGGATTGGTTTTTCGAAAAATTCAACCAATAAATTACATAAATCTAAAGGCGTGAAACTTGTTAAAGAGCGATTAGGTTTGCTGGGTTACGACATTGATAAAGCACTGGAAATTATTTCTGAAAAAAATAAAGGCACTACTATTATTCTTAAACTCGCGGTGTAACGATTACTTCTAAATTCCATACGTTTACTAAACGCATATTCTTCGCTTTAACCTATAATTTAATTTTACAGCAAATCAGAGAAAGTGACAGCTACACCTTAACGGGACGGCTTGTAAATTATATATGTGTAGGGACGTAATTCTTTTTCAAGTCATGATAGCCGTCACTTCTCTAATTTTTTATCACGAAAACAAATCGCAATAATGCAAGCAGCAGCAAAGAGTTAAAAGAATAATATCTCTATTTAAAGATCGTCCAAATTCATTTTTTAGACGACCTTTTTCTTTGTTTCTAAAATGGATACTTCTAAAGAAAAATCCGTGGCTGGATATTATTGTAATGTGCAAGATAAACTCTCCTAGTTTTAGTTCAGGATTACGCATAAGTTAGCTGAAGAATGTAACAACTCTGCTTGCCTTTAATTTTGAAGGTTTTATTTTTCAGAAATAAATCGTCTATTATTTGTAACTTAACTTCAATTAAAATTGAAGATTATGAAAACAATTATAGCAATCTGCTTTTTTCTTTGCATCTTTTCTGCATTTCCTCAAAATACTCCCTTACCTAAAGAAATTCAAATCCGGACCGCGACTTTGGCGGCACCGGAAACATTTCGCGATAGCGCAAAAGTTTTGGGATATAATAAAGAGGGAAAACTTATTACCCTTCGGGAAGGAACCAATGGAATGATCTGTTTAGCCGATGATCCCAACAGAAAAGGAATTAGTGTTGCCTGTTACGGAGCCGTACTGGAACCGTTTATGTCGCGCGGAAGGCAACTAATAGCCGAGGGAAAAACCCAGGAAGAAAAACGAGAAATCAGAAAAAAGGAAATTGACGCCGGAACTTTAAAAATGCCTTCCGAGCCCGCAATTCTCTATGTACTTTCGGGCCAGGAGAAAGATTATAATCCGCAGACCGGGGAATTGAAAAACGGATTTCTGCGATATGTTCTTTACAAACCCTATATGACTGCGGAGAGTACCGGATTGCCTACCAAACCTCAGGCCCCGGGAATGCCGTGGCTGATGGAAGCGGGCACGCATCGCTCACACATCATGATTACTCCCAAGGATTAAATCCTTTTCAAAGCAATCTTTTCTCTGTTCCGTTGGCGCACATTTGAATAAAAGGTCATCTTCCGGAAGGGCTGAAGTATAAACGGGTGGTTTTTGGATTCTTTCAGATTTTATTATTTCTAAGGAAAGATGGGGAGCGTAAAAAAATCCTTTCCCGATAAAATCTTTAAACTTTACTATTTGTTTAGAGATTCAGCAAAAATTAATTTCTAAATTTGGGGCTACACACAAACAGCAATTAATTTTAAACACCGCAACATGCCAGATTTAATACCCGAGGCTAAGATTTTTAATTGTACCCAAAGCAGGGAATTAGCCGAAAAAATAGCTGAAGCTTATGGAGCTCCCCTGGGGAAAGTGATTACAAGTACCTATAGCGACGGAGAATTTCAGCCTTCTTTTGAAGAATCTGTACGTGGCTCTCGCGTGTTCATTATTGGCTCTACTCATCCGGGAGCCGATCATTTAATGGAGATGTTGCTAATGCTGGATGCCGCAAAGCGAGCTTCTGCCCGCCACATCACTGCGGTTATGCCCTATTACGGATGGGCAAGACAGGACCGAAAAGATAAACCCCGGGTGCCCATTGCCGCGAAAATGGTGGCCAGTATTCTGGAAACTGCGGGTGCAACCCGAATTATTACCATGGATTTACACGCCGACCAGATCCAGGGATTCTTCGAAAAACCTGTAGATCATCTTTTTGCTTCTACTGTTTTTCTTCCTTATCTGCGAAGTCTTAATCTTGAAAATCTTACCATTGCATCCCCCGATATGGGAGGTTCAAAAAGAGCATATGCGTATTCCAAAGCTTTGGAAAGCGATGTGGTAATTTGTTATAAACAAAGGGCCAAAGCAAATGTTATTTCGCATATGGAACTTATTGGGGACGTAACCGGTAAAAATGTTGTTTTGGTAGACGATCTTGTAGATACGGCCGGCACGCTTACCAAAGCAGCAGATCTCATGATGGAGAAAGGCGCTATCAGCGTTCGCGCTATCTGTACGCACCCGGTGCTTTCAGGACAAGCCTATGAACGTATTGAAAAATCGAAACTGGTAGAACTTATAGTTACAGATTCTATTCCGCTAAAAAAAGAAAGCCGAAAAATACGGGTGGTAAGTTGTGCCGAGCTTTTTGCCGATGTTATGCAACGGGTACATCAAAATAGGTCTATCAGCTCTAAATTTATTATGTAAATTTTTTGAAAAGTTAGAGGTTAAAAGTAGAAGGTTGAAAGTGTACTTAAATAACATGAACAATGGGGGTTCTGGTTTTAAACTTCTATTTCTGGCACAATCCTGCACTTTCTAATGGACATATCCCATTTAAAATTCGGAATTCAAAATTTAGAATTTTGCGAATGACTTTTTTTACTGAAGTAGTTTAAACTGTCTTTCCTATTTCCTCCGTCTCTTCTTTCTGCAGAAAAGGATCAGAAATAATTTTCTTCAGCATTTTAAAACCACGAAAAAAAGTCGCACCTTTGCACACTAAAATTTTTAAACATGAAATCATTAACGATCAAAGGATCTAAAAGAGAAAGCGTGGGCAAAAAGGCAACAAAAGCCCTACGTAATGCTGGAAAGGTTCCTTGCGTACTATACGGAGGGGGAGAACCATTACACTTTGCAGCAGATGAAATTGCCTTCAAAGACCTAGTGTACACTCCCGATGTGCATACAGTAGTACTTGATTTGGGAGATGGTAAAAAATTAAATGCGGTGCTGCAGGACATTCAGTTCCACCCGGTAACCGATGCCATTATCCATATGGATTTCTACGAAATTTTTGAAGATAAAGAAATTACCATGGAAATTCCTATTCACGGCGAAGGCGTGCCTCGCGGAGTTAAAAACGGTGGGGTTTTACGTTATAACCTGCGCCGATTAAAAGTGAAAGGACTTCCAGGAAAATTACCAGATTATATCGTGGCAGATGTTTCTCCACTTAAAATCGGTAATAAATTATATGTTACTGCTGTAACCAGCGATGACTACAAAATTCAACATCCCGACAATACTGTTATTTGTCAGGTGAAAACTTCCCGTAACCTTATTGAAGATGTGGAAGAAGATGAAGAAGATGTTGATGCAGGAGATGTGCCGGCTACCGAGGTAGGCGATGAAGCTGCTGTAAAAGAATAAACCTTTTTACCTCTCCTTTGGAGAGGTCGGAACTATATTTTAATAGTTTCGGGTGAGGATTTTATATCCCGGTGCTCAGGCATTCGGGATATTTTTTTTCAATATTTTAAGTATTTAATCAGGTCTACCTTTCGGCAGAAAACTATATATATTTTATATTTACCTAAAATCGGTTGTAAATGCTGCCTTTCTTCGGAAGAATCCTGAGTAGAAAAAAATCACAGGAAGAAACAGACGCTATGAAAAAATTATTGATCGTAGGATTGGGAAATCCCGGTCCTAAATATCAGAATACCCGCCATAATATCGGATTCAAAATAGTTGATTTTTTAGCCCAACAACAAGAGGCAGCCTTTAGTACGCAGAAGTTGGGCGATGTGGCCAGTTTTAAGTGGAAAGGCCGCACTTTTATTCTTCTTAAGCCAAGTACGTACATGAATCTTAGCGGGAAAGCCCTGAATTACTGGTTAAATAAAGAAAAAGTGCAACTCGAGAATCTGTTGGTCATTACAGATGACCTCAATCTGGATTTTGGAACCATCAGAGTGAAAACCAAGGGCAGCGATGGCGGACACAATGGATTAAAAGATATACAGGGGGTTTTAAATACGTCAGTATATAACAGATTTCGGTTTGGAATTGGCGATAAATTTTCAAAAGGAAACCAGGTAGATTATGTTCTGGGGGAGTGGCAGTCTTCCGAAGAAGAAAAGATGCAGGAACGACTGGAAACGTCAGCAGAAGTGGTAAAATCTTTTGGGACTGCCGGCATAAATAATACAATGAATTTGTTTAACGGAAAATAAGAATCTCTTGAAAGAACACGACGGAGCATATAATTTTGAAAGTGAAAATCCCACAGTGGTTACCATTGGCACTTTTGATGGTGTTCATGCGGGACATCAAAAAATAATTGAGCGGCTGGTAAAATCGGCTAAGGTTACCAATCTGGAATCTGCCATTCTCACTTTTTTCCCGCATCCGCGAATGGTGCTTCAGAAGGAGAGTGATATTAAGCTTATCAACACTATCGAGGAGCGAAAACAGATCCTTTCCAAAACAGGGATCGATCACCTGATCGTTCACCCGTTCACGCATCAGTTTTCGCGGCTTACGGCGCTGGAATTTGTTCGGGATATTCTTGTAAACAAACTCAACGCAAAAAAAATTATAATAGGATACGATCATCGCTTCGGAAGAAATCGTACGGCCGACATCAATACTCTTAAAGAGTTTGGAGATCAGTTGGGATTTGAGGTAGAGGAGATCGGGCAGCAGGAAATTGAAGATGTGGCGGTAAGTTCTACAAAAATAAGAAAAGCTTTATTTGAAGGCGATGTGGACAAAGCAAACAGCTATTTAAAACACCCTTTTACGTTAACCGGTACTGTGGTAAAAGGTCGTGGACTGGGGAAAGAATTCGGGTATCCCACGGCCAATCTTAACATAGCCGAAGAGTACAAACTTATTCCTAAAAATGGCGTGTATATCGTGAGGGCAAAGATCGATAAAAAACTTCATTATGGCATGATGAATATTGGAACCAATCCTACTGTTGGCGGCACCGAAAGGACTATAGAAACGTATTTCTTTGGATTGGACAAAGATTTGTATGGGAAATATCTTCAGATTGAAATGTTAAGCCGAATAAGAGGAGAAATAAAATTCGAATCTGTAGAAGCCCTGAAAAGAGCCATGAAGGAAGATGAAGCTTATTCAAAAGCTTATATAAAAGATAATTATGCTGAATAAATGTTTATTTACCAAAATAGACAACAGCGCCCTTATAATTTTTAGGATTTGTTTCGGGTTTTTAATTATGTTAGAAGCCGTTTCGGGAATCTGGACGGGATGGGTGTATTCTACACTTATTGAACCCGATTTTACTTTTAATTTTATTGGATTCGATTTTTTACAACCATTGCCGGGCTACTGGATGTACGCTTATTACGGAGTAATGGCTGTTTTGGGTATTCTTATCATGCTCGGGTATAAATATCGATGGAGCATGGTAAGTTTCTCTATCATGTGGACCTGTGTTTATTTAATGCAAAAAACCTCCTACAATAATCATTATTATTTACTAATGTTATTGTGTATTATTATGAGCTTTCTTCCTGCTCATAAAAATCTTTCCCTAGATAGTCGCAGACATCCGGAAATAAAAGAAATCGCCATGCCGCGATGGGTTTGGTTGGTATTGGTGTTGCAAATGTGGATCGTGTACACTTACGGAGCAATTGCCAAACTCTACCCGGACTGGTGGGACGGGACATTTCCCGCTCTTATTATGTCTACTAAAAAAGATTACTGGCTGGTGGGCAGTTTTCTTCAGAAACACTGGATTCGATACGCGATCGCCTATTTCGGTTTCTTTTTCGACCTGCTTAATGTCCCGCTTTTGCTCTGGAAGAAAACAAGAATTCCTGCATTTATCCTGGCCATCTTCTTTCATCTCTTTAATAGTTTTATTTTTCATATCGGGATTTTTCCCTATCTCTCTTTGGCATTTATAATCTTTCTCTTTCCTTCAGAAAAAGTTCATGCGTTTTTCCTTAAAAACAGGAAAGAATATTATAACG
>JBAVQO010000297.1:0-3334 GCA_049694135.1 Gillisia sp.
AAGTAATACAGTTTTAAATAGTTTACAATTATTTAATCAATTAGTTATTAACCCTTTAGGCGTTCTTTTGAAGGGAAATTTTAGTAGATGAAGCACTGTAAAATCAGGGAAAGAGAATAGATATTCTTGTCAATTGGAAGCAGAACGGGAAAAGTAGTCAACAAAAAAGTCCCGCTTGTTGCGGGACTTTAAAAGTTAGGAAAAAAGAAGATTATCTTCTTTCTTCTTTAATACGTGCTTTTTTACCGGTTAGGCCTCTAAAGTAATAAATGCGAGCTCTTCTTACAGAACCACGTTTATTGATTTCAATTTTTTGTAGTGCTGGTAAGTTGATAGGAAAAATACGTTCCACCCCAACAGTTCCACTCATTTTGCGAATGGTAAAAGTTTTAGCAGCTCCGGTTCCTTTCACCTGGATTACCACACCTCTAAAAAACTGTGTACGGGTTTTAGCACCCTCTTTAATTTCGTAGTAAACAGTAATGGTGTCTCCGGCAGAGAACTCAGGAAATTCTTTTTTTGTAACGAACTCGTCTTCTACAAATTTTATTAACGATTCCATAGGTATTGTTTTAAGGTGACTTCTAATCAACATTCACGGTTTTCGCCAGAGGTTGCTTCAGAAATGTGTGCAAAATTAGAAATTAAAACAGTATAAACAAGCAATAATTAGGATTTATTCTTCATCGAGCAAATCGGGGCGTAATTGCTGTGTTCGTTTATAGGATTGTTCTTCTCTCCATTTTTCGATCTTCGGAAAATTTCCGGAGGTTAATATTTCCGGAACTTTCCACCCTTTATAATTTGAAGGGCGGGTATAAACGGGAGGGGCAAGAAGATTATCCTGAAAACTGTCTGTTAAAGCGGAAGTTTCATTTCCCAGAACTCCCGGAATTAGACGAATAATGGCATCGCATAATACTGCGGCGCCGAGTTCACCCCCCGAAAGCACATAATCTCCAATAGAGATTTCCCGGGTAATAAAATGGTCCCGTACCCGCTGATCGACTCCTTTATAATGCCCGCAAAGGATTAGGAGATTTTCTTTTATGGAAAGCGTATTTGCCATTTTTTGTTGCAGTCTTTCTCCGTCGGGAGTCATATAAATAATTTCATCGTAATCCCTTTCCGATTTCAATTTGGAAATACATTTATCTATGGGCTCGATCATCATTACCATTCCTGCGCCTCCTCCAAACTGGTAATCATCGATCTGTTTGTAATTATCGGTTACATAATCTCGTAAATTGTGCAAGTGGATTTCTACAAGCCCTTTTTCGATGGCTCTTTTCAGAATAGAAACATCAAAGGGACTGGTTAAAATATCCGGAACAACGGTAATAATATCTATTCGCATTTCAGCCTGTTTGTAGGTGCAAAGATGGGGAATATCTTAAAGAATGAAGGATGGAGAGAGCTATTTTTCGTTGGCTTTATTGCGCTCATCCTGCAGAAGCCTTCCTAAACGTTGCTCTTTTTCCAGGGATTTAGCGCGATATGCTTCAAATTCTTTTTCAGTAACACTTAATTTATTTCTGGCCTCGAGCGTTTGTGAATGTTCATTGTTATATTTATAGATAAAAAACAACAAAGCTATTACCAAAATCGCTACCACCGACCACATGAGGGCTTTGTAACTTCCTTTGCTAAAGGGCATCCCTAAAAAGGTAAGCGCATCTTTTTCTTCATTTACCTTTTTAAGATCCTGCTTAGTGGTCTTTAGATCGGTTTTAAGACTATCTATTTCCTGTTGTTGCAGGTTTATGGTTTGTTGCTGGGTAACAATTTTATTGTTGAGATCTTCAATAAAAGCCGATGTATTCTTCTTTAATTTCAGCAGGTCATTATAATCTACCACTTTGTATCCCTGGTAATCGTTAGAAGTTTCTATCAATTTGGTGAACTGATCTTCGATAGGATTTTGTGAAGGAATAGTATCCTGAGCCTTTACTGTGCTGTAAAATAGTATAGTGAGAATACCTAAAAATAATGCTTTATTCATTCTGCTTTTTTTTGGTTAATCTTATAAGAACGACTCTCAAAAAAACTTATTGCCAACAAATGCTTCTAGTCGGATTTTTTTCCTTGTTTAGCATCTTTATAACTGACATCTGCATCTACTTTTCCTTTAAAAGCTTTTATCCATCCGTTCTTAAAGATATTAAAAACTGTAGGAAAAAACTCGGCATCTACTGTTTTGTTTAGGTCGCCATTGAGAGGAACTTTTGTTGCGAGGGTATCGGTACCGTGATTTTCTAGTAAGAATTTAAACATTCCCACAAATCCTTCCCATAGTTTTTTAAAAAAACCTTCGTCCTTGTTGCCCAGCAGCGTGGCATTTATAAACATAGGTTTAAGATAACCTTTTAAATACCCGTCGGCAATTGCTACCTCGCTGTAAAGTTCGAAAGTTCCGCTTTTAAAATTTAATCCCGCATATTTTTCAGTAATGTCATTAATGGCAGTAACATCTGCTTTTTTAAGTGAGAAATCCATGTCCATATTTGGAATTCTTCTTAACAGATTCATATTTCCTTTCAGGGATACTTTTCCATTTCCCATAGAAACAGCAGAGGCATCGAGGTGGGAGGGTAGCACTTTTTCTTTATTTACAACATTGCTCAGGTTAGTGGCCTGCAGATTAATATTATCGAGAAACATATCGATATTTGGATCTGAAGAAAATTGCACAAAATTTATCTGGCCCTGATAAATGGCTAAATGATTGATATCGAACGGCACCAGATCTTTTAAGGCTCTCGTCCAGTCCCGGGTGCTTGTATTGACACTGTCTTTGTGTTGCTGCTCTTCAAAAATGTAATTGAACTTTGGATGAGACATTTCAATTTCACTAACAATTTTTCCATGCAACAGCGAATGCCATTCTATAGAAATATCAGATTTGGGGAAATTCAGCAAGGGTGTACTTGTTCTGGCATTTTCTTTTCGCAGAATAAGTCCTTTTATAACATATGCTCCACGATACAGCGCTACATCGATATCTTCGACATGACCTTCATACCCCGGAATATTGTTCAGGGTTTTGTTGACATACTTTTTGAGAAAGTAAGGTAGCATCAACCGGGCAATAACAATCACCAATAAGATAACCAGGGGTATGGTATATCTTTTCTTCGGAATTTTCCCTCTCTTTTGTTCCTTTGTCATCCGAAAGGCTGTTTGAAACAAATTTCAGATTAACCAAGAAATTTTCCAGTTAATTATTTGCTAAAACTAAAAAAGGGCAGCAGTGCCCTTTTTCAATAGACCTATTAGTAATAGGTGTACCTTCTTACTTTCGCCACGTATTTCGCCAGTCTTATAACCTGTTGGC
>JBAVQO010000298.1:0-2472 GCA_049694135.1 Gillisia sp.
TGCTTACCCTGAAACCTACATCGTTAAACTTCATTCCTCCTAAAATCTTGGGTTCTGATGCTGTTCCGGCAATTTTTAAGTTTCCTGATAAATATCCTTTGCCTTCAGCAATACTTCCGAAGGAAAAACCCTGAATGCTTTTTACGTGCAATTTCTTCATATCCAGATTCATATCCAGGCCGCCGTCGGCCATATTATAGGTTCCCGCAAGACTCACGTTGTTATCCTGCCCTGTAATCGTCACTTGCGCGGATAACTTGTTGGCGGTATGGTTGTTGACTTCCATTTTTACATTGCCAATGGTATCTTTTTTAAAATTGAAATTTTCTATCAGTAAATCCGAGGTGAATTCTGTTTTTGAAGTAAGATCGTGAATCACAATTTCACCATTCATTTTTCCTCCTGCCAGGAGAGTATCTTTCGAAACCATGGCGCTCAGTGTCTCCAGTTTGAAGTTTTCAAAATCTATATCTATGGGGGCTTTCGGAGAGTTTCCGGGAGAATTTATTCGTATTACGTCGGATCCGTTTCTTAGAACGAAATCTTTTATCCATACACCTGCATCTGCGATATGGATACTGTTGTTTGGCGGGATATTCCAGGAGTTATAGTTAAGCAACAGCTTTTTTCTATCCAGCGAAATAGCCAGATTATCTGGTTCAGACTTAATAAGACCGGCGATTTCATAGCGGGGTTTGTTCTGAAGATCATCTATTTCCAGATCGTAGGAGATTTCATCGTCCTGAATTTTCCCGCTTAAAATGGTGTTGGGCAGTTTTATTCTTCCGCCGGAAACATCGTCTACCTTCAAATTATAAGCAAGAGCATCTCCTTCCGGATGAACGTCTAATTTGGCATTTCTGATCTTATATCCGGTATAGGTAAGCGCAGGAAAATCCCCAATGACGGTGAGGCTGTCGTTTTTACTATTGAAATTTCCGTGAAGCGAAATGTCTTGCTCTACAGTCAATGCCGGAACCAGCTGCTGTAAAACCGGATCATTATTGATGTGGATGTCATAATTAAAATCTTGCGGTGGCAGCGTGTCCTGAGTTTCCGGGGCGGGAGGATAACTGAAATAATGCGAAATGCTCTTTGTTAGCGCACTGCCTATTTTGGTGAGCTGATATTTCCCTTTAACCGTGGCATTAACAATCTGAGAATTCAACGTTATTGAAGTACTGTCTGCCGTGGCCTTCGATTTGATGGAAATAGTATCTAAAGGATAGGTTTGCTTGCCGTCGCTGACGGTAAAATTGGTAAGGGTGATTTTCCCGTTTAAATAATCGGGATCGGCGGTCTGGAGATCGGCTTTAATTTTTCCATTCAGTTTTAATGGAGTATTTCTTAAATGAAGGGAATCCAGATCTACAGAATTCAGGTTAGCCGTGAATTGCAGTGAAGGATGCTCTGCGTTGAGATTTCCTGAAGCTTCAAAATCGAAATCCAGATTAGGATCATTCAAACCTGCGGTGGCATGATATCTTCCGTTTTGAATATTTCCTTTAAAATCTACATCATTATAGGAATAGCTGTTGTAAGTTGCCTGTACCACGTGGCCGCTTGCCGAGGCATTGGCGGTTTTAGGATCCAACCCGGTTCCTTTTACCTGGGCATTCAAAGTCAACTGGCCAATCGAATCGTTCTGAATAAGTTTTCCCAGGTCGAATTTATCGAGAGCCACCTTGGCATCATACTTTTCTGCGCCCTTCTTTAAATTTACGTCGGCATTTACTGTGGCATTTCCAAGGCTGCTGTTAAGATTAAGGTCAGTGTTAAAATTCTGACTGGTTCCTTTAAAGTTCCCTTGAAGAGATAGAGTTTGTGGCAGTTTTATGTTAGAAGGAATGGTTCCTGCGGGCACAAAATCATGAATATCGGCTGCTGTAGAGTGCAACTGTTGAATGTCGAGATTATAATATGCATTGGCAACATCGGGAAGTCCTTTAATGCTGCCGGTAAGCGCCAATCGGGTTTGGCCAATTCCGCTTACGCTGAAATTATTTATCTGAAGATCGTTAAGTTTTCCGGAAAGAGACCCATCTACCAACAATTCGGCATTCGGGTGACTTTTAAAAGGATTTACATTCTTTAGCTGCGGCGCAAAAAGCAGCACGTCCTGAAATCCTATTTTGCTGTGTTGCAGAGAAGCATCTACCGTTACTTTTTCCGGCTGATTCTGAAGCGCGTCTAAAGAAGGATACTGCAACACCACTTTATCCTGCAACAGCGTGTTGGGAGTTTTTAAATAAAGGTCTTTTAAATAGGAAGCCGTAGAAGCATACATAAACCTGGTGTGTAGCGAATCGATCTCAAGTCCGCTGATTTTTTCATTCAGGGCAAGGCTTTTTATATCGCCCGAAATAGTGTCATTGGAGTAATAAAAATTTTGAGCCTCAAAGTTCATGTGTTTTAGGTTCAGGTTTGAATAATCGAGACCTTGAGGAACAGGCTTTGCGGTGTTATCATGAT
>JBAVQO010000299.1:0-7543 GCA_049694135.1 Gillisia sp.
AATAATTCCCGATACTTGCAAAAGTACCTGTGATCTATGAAAATCGGTTTTTTTTATTCCTGTATTGTATTTCTGTTGCTTTTTACTTCCTGCCATAAATCGGAAGGAAAGATTACCGGTTGGTATAAAAAACACTATTCCTTTTACGATCGGCAGGGGAAAGCTTTGCAAGATGGAATTTTAATCGATTCTATTTTTTATAAAATTCGAAATAACCGAATTGTGGAATTTTCAGGGGAAACCTCAATAAACAGATTTCCAACTTCCGTTCGGGGAAAATTCGAGTATAAGAATGGCAGAATTATTAAAATCAGGCAATTCAAGGGGAAGAGACTCATAACAACAATCCGGTATTTTTATAATACCCAGGGAAAACTCAGCAAATTTCAATCTTTATTTTGGGATCCTTTTTATCATCGATATAAACATTATGTTCTGGAATTCGATTATAAGAATCCTGATACTATTTTTTCGGTGGGGAAATCAAGTGCTGACGGGAAAATATACAAGAAAGTGATGGCTTCAAAATTTGTGTTCGACGGGCATAACAATCGAACATATTATCAGACGAAATCCAGAGGAGAAAATGAAATTTGTACTGCGAGCTATGATAGCCTGGGGAATATTCTTTCCTTCAAAATCCAGGGAAAAAACGCATATTTTTATTCTTACTCATCGGGTAAAAACAGTGAAGCTCTTATCTATAACAACAGCTTCGGAAAAGTAACTAATCTGCTTACGACCTTGAGCACCAATGGTTTTTTACCTAAAAATATTTCGCCATATCTTTTAAAAAACATTTCAAAAGAGGGAAAAAAAGATTCTTTTCAGTATTTTATTCAAACAGCAACAAACAGAAATAATCGTTCTCTCTCGACCCGTTACAAAGAAATCAGTAATAAGCGGAAGGGCAATGAGGAAGTATCTGAGTTTATCTATGAATAGTCTCAAATGATTCTTAAGATTCTTATTTTTGCAGTACATCAAAAAGAAATCTATGAAAATTGTAGTTTCCCCCGCCAAAAGCCTCGATTATAGCACCAAACTTCCCACCACACGTGGAACACAACCACGGTTTTTAGAAACTTCGGTCAAAATCAATAAAAAACTGGAGCGAATGAGTAAAAGCGATCTGGAAAACTTAATGGGAATAAGCGCTAAACTCGCCGAATTGAATTATGGCAGGTATAAAGATTTTGAAGAGGAACACACTCATAAAAATTCGAGACCGGCTATGTATGCTTTTGCAGGCGATGTATATACAGGTTTAGACGCCTACAGTTTACCGGTACAAAAGATTGATGCCTTGCAGGACACCCTGCGAATTCTTTCCGGAATGTATGGAATCTTGCGACCATTAGACCTTATTCAGCCTTATCGGCTCGAAATGGGAACTTCTATGGGAATAGAAAGAAAAAATACCCTTTATGAAGTATGGCGGGATAAAATAACAGCCTGCCTAAATGAAGAACTTCAAGATGATGAACTCTTTATTAACCTTGCCAGTCAGGAATATTTTAAAGCGATAGATACAGGAAAGTTAAAAGTGCCCGTAATAACACCTGTTTTTAAGGATCTTAAAAACGGCGAGCTAAAAATTATTAGCTTTTATGCCAAAAAAGCGCGGGGTGCTATGGTTCGCTACATTATCGATAAAAATGTGAAAACTCTTAACGATCTTAAAGGGTTTGACTATGAAGGTTATGGTTTTAGCCTAAAATATTCCCAAAACGAGGGAGAACTTGTGTTCATCAGGTAAATTTTCTTTTTCTTAGAACGGTAATTTATTAACCGTTACTAAAATGAAGAATCTTTCAGCGATCCTCCTACTTGGGATTTTCAGTCTTTTTAGCTTTCAATCTTTTTCCCAATCTAAAGAAAAAGAAGAGAGCAAATTTAAACAAGTCATTCAGGAATTTCCTTTTTCCAGTGCTGTCTATGTACAGGAAAAGAATGAAATTCAACAAACTGGGAAATATTTTCACAGCGAAACCGGCCAAAACACAGGTAACTCACTTGGCTACGAATTTGAATACGGAATCTTGGATGGGTTTCAGTTATCTGCGGGTTACAAATATTCACATAGTTTTACGGGCGAAGATTCTTATCATGTCCATTCCTTCCAGGCTGGAACTATGCTTAGTTTTTTTAATAACTCTAAAAATGCGCTCGCCCTTTCTATAGATGCAGATTTTCCTTTGAACTCTCTTCCGCAGGAAAATGAGGCCGATAAACCTTCCTACGCTTCCACATTCATTTATGCGATACAGATGGGTAAAACCCAATTACATTTAAATGCGGGAGCCGAGTTGCAAAATGAAAAAGTAACCTGGTATTACAATGCCGCCGCGGTTTATGGCACCGGTAACTGGCATCCTATTTTAGAATTAAACATGGTAGATGAAGAAAAATTTAATACCTATCTGGGACCCGGAGTAGATTTTAGTGCCGAGAGCGGCTGGGAAATAAGTTCGGGAATTCGTCGTGGTGTAAATAATGACCATTGGGTCGCTTCATTTAAAATTATTTATGAATTTACAGCAGGTGGCAGCAACTCGTAGAATAATGTTGATTTCATAAATTAAAAAGGCATATTTAAGAAATCTGTTTTTTTACACCTGCTGGTATGGCAGCAATTTAGAATCATGAAAAAAACGAGTTTTTTTATCGCACCGGTGGGGGCATTATCTTCTGACCGTTTTCTCATTTTAACTAATTATTAACCCGTGAAAACCGTTAATTCTACTGAATTCCACTAATAATTTAATAACTTTCCGGCAATTGATTTAACCACCAAAATAATTATTGCCCAGATGGATATCAAAAAGGTATTAGTAGCGAACAGAGGAGAAATAGCCATTCGTGTTTTTCGAGCATGTACAGAAATCGGACTTAAGACTGTCGGGATTTACACTTTTGAAGATCGCTATTCCCTGCATAGGTACAAAGCCGACGAATCTTACCAGATCGGTGAAAATACCGAGCCTTTAAAACCTTACTTAAATATTCAGGCCATCATCCAGATTGCAAAAAAGAACAACGTGGATGCGATTCATCCGGGCTATGGATTTCTTTCTGAAAATGCAGATTTTGCTCAGGCTTGTAAAGATAACGGTATTATTTTTATTGGGCCCGAAGTAGCGGTATTGCAGTCACTGGGCGATAAGGTGAAGGCAAAAAAGGTGGCCAAAGAGAATAATATTCCCATTATTGAAAGCAATAAAAAGGAGTTGGATTCAGTAGAGGTTGCTTTAGAAGAAGCTGAAAGAATAGGCTATCCTGTGATGCTGAAGGCCGCCTCTGGAGGTGGAGGCCGCGGAATGCGGGTAATAAGAGATGAAGATCAGTTAAAAGCAGGTTTTTCAGAATCTAAACGAGAAGCCGGCAATGCTTTTGGCGATGATACGGTTTTTTTGGAAAAATTTGTTGAAAATCCAAAACATATTGAAATACAGATTGTTGCCGACAAGCACGGCAATATGGTACATCTTTTTGAAAGAGATTGCTCGGTACAACGCCGCTATCAAAAAGTAATAGAATTTGCACCTTCTCTGGGCCTCGATCAGAAAACCAAAGATCAGCTGTATAAATATGCTCTTACCATTTGCGGCGCGGTTAATTACACCAATATCGGAACTGTAGAGTTTCTGGTGGAGGACGGGGAAATCTATTTTATAGAGGTAAATCCGCGCATTCAGGTAGAACATACGGTTACTGAAATTGTAACCGGAATAGATCTAGTAAAAACCCAGATTTTTATTGCCGGTGGCTACAAACTCTCTGACAAACAGATAAAAATAGGAGGCCAGGACAGTATTAGAACCAATGGTTATGCACTGCAATGCCGGGTAACAACCGAAGATCCCACCAACGATTTTAAACCGGATTACGGAACTATAACTACCTACCGAAGCGCTTCCGGATTTGGAATTCGCCTGGATGCGGGCAGCGTTTATCAGGGAGTAACTATTTCACCATTTTTCGATTCTATGCTCGTAAAAGTGTCGGCCAGCAGTCGTACGTTAGATGGGGCCTGTAGAAAAATGCGTCGTGCCCTGGCAGAATTTCGCGTTCGGGGTGTCATGACAAATATGGCGTTTTTAGATAATATCCTTGCCGATCCTACTTTCCGTGAAGGAAAAGTAACGGTGAATTTCATAAAAGATAATCCGCAGCTTTTCAAAATAAAAGAAACCCGAAACCGGGCGACAAAACTGGTGAAATTCCTGGGAGATGTTACCGTTAACGGAAATCCTGATGTAAAAGAGAAAGACCCTTCTCATAAATTTTTAACTCCCGAAGTTCCTAAATTTAACGAATATGCTCCTTACCCGAGAGGAACCAAGGATATGTTAACCGAATTCGGGCCCGATAAATTTTCGCGTTGGCTCAGGCATCAGCATAAAGTTCAATTTACCGATACCACTTTTCGCGATGCGCACCAGAGTTTGCTGGCCACCAGAATGCGAACTTACGATATGATGAAAGTAGCCGAAGGCTTTGCCAAAAATCATCCTAATGTCTTTAGTATGGAAGTTTGGGGCGGAGCAACTTTCGATGTATGTCTTCGGTTTTTGAAAGAAAATCCGTGGGAGCGGTTACGGCTATTAAGAGAGGCTATTCCGAATATCTTGTTGCAAATGCTTATTCGCGGCTCGAACGGAGTAGGTTATACCGCCTATCCAGATAATCTTATAGAAAAATTTGTAACCGAGGCCTGGGAAAATGGAGTAGATATTTTCCGAATTTTCGATTCCCTTAACTGGATGGAATCTATAGAGCCTTGTATAAAATACGTACGAAAAAACACTACCGGGCTTGCAGAAGCTTCTATCTGTTATACGGGAGATATTTTGGATCCGGAGCAGAAAAAATATAATCTTCAGTATTATATAGATCTCGCTAAAAGAATGGAAGACGCGGGCGCCCATATTTTGGGAATAAAGGACATGGCCGGAATTTTGAAACCTTATGCCGCTGAGGAACTGATAGGAAATTTGAAATCTCGTATCAATATTCCCATACATTTGCATACCCACGATACTTCTTCTATTCAGCCCGCTACTTATTTAAAAGCTATTGAAGCCGGCGTAGATGTGGTTGATGTCGCTATCGGCGGGTTGTCCGGACTTACTTCGCAGCCTAACTTCAATGCTATTGTTGAGATGATGAAATTTCAGAGTCGCGGGGATGATTTCAACATCAAAAAACTGAATGAATATTCCCATTATTGGGAAGCCGTCCGCACTTATTACTATCCTTTTGAAAGCGGCTTAAAGGCCGGATCGGCAGATGTGTACCAAAACGAAATTCCCGGTGGGCAGTATTCAAATCTAAAACCACAGGCAGCTTCTTTAGGTTTAAGCGATCGTTTTTATGAAATAACCGAAATGTATGCACAGGTGAATAAACTTTTTGGTGACATTATTAAAGTAACACCGTCTTCAAAAGTGGTAGGCGATATGGCGCAGTTTCTTGTAAGCAATAACCTAACGATTGAAGATGTTTTACAACGTGGCGAAAATCTTTCTTTTCCCGCTTCGGTTAAAAGTTTCTTTAGAGGAGACCTTGGGCAACCTGTAGGAGGCTTCCCCGAGAAAATTCAGAAGATTGTTTTAAAAGATGAAAAACCTTATACCGAAAGACCAAACGCACATTTGGATCCTATAGATTTCGATAAGGAATTTACTGAATTCAAAGAGAATTTTAAAGAAGCGATGGGGCGGCAACTCGATATTACCGATTTCCTTTCTTATAAACTGTATCCTAAAGTATTTACAGATGCCTACAACCATCACAAGGAATTTGGAAATATTATAAATATTCCAACTAAAAATTTCTTCTACGGAATGGAACCCGGTGAAGAGATTATAGTGGAAATGGATAAAGGGAAAACGCTGCTTATTCAGCTAATTTCAGTAGGAAAAGCCAACAGCGACGGAATGGTAGATGTGTTTTGTAAAGTGAACGGGCAAACCCGTGCCGTACAGATCAAAGATAAATCTATAAAAGTAGAGAAAGTGGTGCACCAGAAAGCCGATAAGAATGACGCAAAACAGGTAGGCGCGCCCTTGCAGGGTTCTTTATCGTCAGTGTTGGTAAAACCCGGCCAAAAGGTCAAGAAGAATCAGCCTTTATATATTATAGAAGCCATGAAGATGGAAACGACCATAACCGCGAACACCGATGGGGAGATCGATAATGTGCTCATAAACGAAGGAGAAATGGTATTTGCCGATGATCTTGTAGTGGTAATGAAATAGTTTATGTTCCATCATTTACATCCATACGAGCCTTTTATTCCTGAGGAGGCCAAAAAATTGATTGTTGGCACTTTACCACCCCCGAGATTTACCACCGGGGAATTAAAGGAAGGCGATGTTGATTTTTGTTACGGGAGTCGGGACGGGCTTTTGTGGCAGGTTCTAAATAAGCTCTTCGATTTAAATTTGAAATTTGAGACCTCTGCTGAAGCCATAGCACAACGCGAAAATTTTCTTCGGAAAAGAGGAATAGGTATTTGCGATATGGTGCAGAGCAGCAAAAGAGCCAAAGTTGATGCATCAGATTTGGGAATGCGCGAAGTGGAATTGAGAGATATGATTCAAATTTTAAGAAATCATCCTTCTATACATACGCTGCTATTCACCGGTGGAAACAGCAAAAACGGTCCTGAATATTTTTTCAGAAAACATCTTAAAGACCAGCCCGAAGAAAATTTAAAGCTCAAAGTGATTTCGAATGAGGTTCCCAGAATTCATCAGTTTTTGTTGGACGGGAGGCTCATAAAAACGGTGTCTCTCACTTCAGCTTCTGGTTCAGCCAACCGTGCCATTGGGAGTATGCCTTTGTATAAAGAATTGAAAGCAAAGAACCCTGAATTCAATACAATTGATTTTAGGGTTCTTCAGTATAAAGGGTATTTTTAACCCTTTACAGAGGGTTTGTTAATTTTTTTTACAGGAAAAATTAGATGAAAGTTCTACTCAAGTTCTTTTCTATCCTGTTCTGCCAGGGTAGAAGGTTTTACTTTGAATTTTTTTCGCTTGGGTCGCAGCCTGCCGCGTGATCCCAACGCTATTTTTCCTCTTTTCGTTTTCCTGTCTCCTTTTCCCATTTATTCCTTATTTTCCTGTTCTTTAATGGTCTCGTCATCAATATCATAACGATTTGTCCTTTCATTCCTGTCTCCAAATTCATCCAGAGGATTGGAATCGTTATTCTTTCTGTGCTTATGTTTATCTTCAATAGTTCCCATAATTTCTTTGTTTAGGTTCCCTCTAAGATAACATTATGCAGTCTTAAAATCTATTAAAGCCCTGTTACAATTAGGTTAAACTACCGGATTCTGTTTATAAAGTCCCCGATTCCTGCGGTTCCTTCCTTTTCCAGATGTTTTATAAAAGCACTTCCGATAATGGCGCCTTTCGCATGTAAAGTGGCTTGAGTGAAACTTTCGGCATCGCTTATTCCAAACCCCACGATCTGTGGATTTTTAAGTTTCATTCCTGAAATTCTTTTAAAGTAGGCTTTTGTCTCTTCT
>JBAVQO010000300.1:0-2799 GCA_049694135.1 Gillisia sp.
AGCGCAAACCGGGCCGGCTAAAAGAAATGACACGCAGGTAATAAATGCCCATTTAGAGCTACTCAACAAAGATCAGCAAAAAATATATACACTCTTAACCAACAGAATTCAACAGGTACATGGAAAAAAGTTATAAGGAATACCTCAATACTATCAACACCTTCATTTTTGATGTAGATGGAGTTCTTACCGATGGTTCCATTCAGGTAAGCACTCAGGGAGAACTGTTGCGCACAATGAATATTAAAGATGGTTATGCTTTAAAGACCGCCCAGCTGGCAGGATTTACTGTGTGTGTCATTTCCGGTGGAAAAAATGAAGGGGTCCGCAAAAGGCTTAGAGATTTGGGAATCACAAATATTTTTTTGGGAGTTGAAGATAAGGTAGAACAGCTAAAGGAATTTATGGATATTTACGACATTAATCCCGAAAATGCTCTTTTTATGGGTGATGACATTCCCGATCTATATCCCATGAAACTGGTCGGAATGCCTTGTTGCCCGCAAGATGCTGCTCCCGAAATAAAGGAGATAAGCAAATATGTTTCCCATAAAAAAGGAGGCAAAGGTTGTGTGCGCGATGTTATTGAACAGGTTTTAAAAGTACAGGGAAAATGGCTTAAAAATTATAAAGCTGTATGATTTTCCCGTATTTAAAACTGGTGCGATTTCCCAATCTGCTTCTCATAATTGCTACGCAAGCTTTAATAAAATATAGTCTTTTTAATTCCTTTGGAATTGCTATCACCCTGAGCAATTTTGGATTTTTTTTGCTTTGCCTCTCCACGGTATGTATCGCGGCAGCCGGAAATATCATTAATGACGTTTATGATGTTGAAACCGATAGAATTAATAAGCCGAAAAAGCAGCTTATAGGAAAAAGAATTTCTGAAAAAGCTGCGCTCAACCTATACCTTATCCTTACGGTTATTGCGGTAGCAATTGGTTTTTATCTCTCTAACATTATTGGCCATCCCGGTTTTTCGGCAATTTTCATTATTATTTCTGCCCTGCTCTACCTCTACGCCACTTACATCAAGCAAATAGCGGTAGTCGGGAATTTGTTGATCAGCATCCTGGTGGGAATGGTGATTATTATAATGGGAATTTTCGATCTTTTACCCGCCATTACGCCTCTAAATCAGCATACCCAGGCGGTTATATTTTCAATTTTATTAGATTATGCTTTTTTCGCATTTCTCATAAACCTGATTCGAGAAATGGTAAAAGATCAGCAGGATATCAATGGCGATTATAATACAGGCCGAAAATCTTTGCCCATCCTTCTAGGCAAAAGCAGAACCAATATCCTTATTTTCCTGGTTACCCTGGTTCCTTTCGCAGGAGTCCTTTTTTATATTTATGACTATTTGTATAAAAATAACTTCGCGGTTGGCTATGCTTTGATTTTTATCGTAGCTCCGCTGCTCTATTTTATGATTTCCATCTGGAATGCCGAAAGTAAAAAACAGTATGAAAAATTAAGCCTTCTTTTAAAGTTTATAATGTTATTAGGATTGTTGTCTATTGGCCTCTATCCCTTTATTCTGAAATAATTATGCTGAAACAAAAACTTGAAAACTACAACATCATCCTGGCTTCCAATTCGCCGCGAAGAAAAATGTTCTTAAAAGAAATGAATATTCCGTTTACGGTAAAAAAGAAGGAAGTTGAAGAAAAATATCCAGATGAGCTTAAAGGTTCAGAAATAACGGTTTACCTATCGAAACTTAAAGCAGAAGTTTTAAAATATGAACTTAATGAACACGACATCTTAATTACCAGCGATACCATTGTCTGGTCAGAAAACAAAGCTCTGGAAAAAGCTTCCGTCTCCCGCGAAGCTTTTCTTATGATTAGATCTCTTTCGGGAAAGTTACACGAGGTAATTACTTCGGTTAGTTTTACCACCCTGCATTTTCAGAAAACCGTAACCGCCACGACGAGGGTACGATTTAAAGAACTCACAGATGAAGAAATACATTTCTATATCGAAAATTATAAACCTTTCGATAAGGCCGGAGCCTACGGAATTCAGGAATGGATAGGCTTAATAGGAATAGATTATATTGAAGGCAGTTACTTTAATGTAGTGGGACTGCCCACCCATCTGGTATATGAAACACTAATGGAAATAGTTTCTGAAACGAAAAATTAAAGAAAAAATCTTGTCTGTCTTTAGACGTTTCGATCTTGGTTCTTCTTATTCAGAATCTTCAGAAGAAACCTTAGTAAACAGAAAAGAAGAAATCTTTTGCTACAAAAAAGGCCAAAATTAGAGCTGCTGGCCCAATAGAAATTATAATAAAGATTTACCTTTGGTATCACAACCTAAGCAAAGTAATTCATGAGTGTTTTCGAGACCTATTATCACGAAATAGTTTATACCGTAATAATCGTGGTAATCCTGTTGATATTTCAGTTTATTCTTAAAAAATCGGCGCACCGGGTAGGTAAAAAAAGCGATATTAATATTACCCGAACGAGGCTGATGTTTAAATACATCAATATTCTTATTCTTTTAATCGCTTCGTTTTTACTGGCTATCGCCTGGGGAATGGGACTCAAGGATTTGTCCCTTATCTTTTCTTCGGTGTTCGCGGTAATTGGTGTAGCCTTGTTTGCTATCTGGTCAATCCTCAGCAATATCACGTCAGGAATCATTATGTTTTTTTCCTTTCCGTATAAAATCGGTGATAAAATACGTATTCACGATAAAGATGCGCCTATTATTGCCGTTATAGATGATATAAAAGCTTTTCATTTATACTTAAGGAACGATGAAGGCGAGCTTATAACC
>JBAVQO010000301.1:0-2269 GCA_049694135.1 Gillisia sp.
TTACAACCCAATTCCTTAGCCATCGAAAGTAGTTTTTTGGCATCGTTCAGGCTGTAGGCACGCCCGTCGTGTAAAGGACTTTCCTCGTGGATGGAAATCCCGCGCAGGAATATTTTCTTCCCGTTCAGCAAAATATCAGTTCCTTCGGTTTTAATACTTCGGAAGCCTACAGTATCTGTAACCTTATCTCCCGATGCACTTATTTTTACCTCGTAAAGTTTCGGATTTTCCGGAGACCAGTATTTTACATTTCTTACTTTTAACCGTACCATGACTTTCCCGTTCTCACCAGATTCGTATTTCTTTTTTATCCCCAGTTCCGGGATTTCAAGCTGAACCGACTGATCGGCAACCTGCTCGCCTTTAAGCTGGATATAGCCTTTGATCTCGGAATCATCTTCGGAATCCAGCTGAATTAAATAATCCTGAATATAAGTGGCAGGAGTCTCGACCAGTTTTACATCGCGGGTAATTCCGCCGTAATTAAACCAATCGGTATTAAGGGTGGGAACCGCATTCTTTTTTCGGGTATTATCTACTTTAAGGATTAAAAAATTGTCTTTTTCCTTCAGCAGGTCGGTCACTTCAAAATTAAAGGGAGTGAAACCGCCCACATGTTTTCCGATTTTTTTCCCGTTAAAGTACACATCGGCCTGATAGTTTACCGCCCCAAAATAGACAAACACTTTATTGGCTATTTGTTTTTTGGTGTAATCGAAGGATTTTTTATACCACACGCTGCCTTCATAATAAAACAGTTTTTCTTTTTGTGTATTCCAGTCGCCGGGCACCGCGATGGTATCAGACTCATCAAAATTATATTCTATTAGATCTGATTTGCTCTTGGGCTTCGAATTTGTAAAAAACGCACCGCTTCCCGGATTTTTAAGATCTTCAAAAGGCTGATACCGATAATTATAAAATCCGTTTTCGTAAGGATCTACGATGTAATGCCAGTTCCCGTTTAAGGATTTTGTATCGCGATTGTACACATTTATAAGCAATGGATCTTTCTGAGCCACTACCGATAAAATTGAAAAAAAAGCTGCAAAAAAGGAAAACAAGATTTTCATGAAAAAAAATTAAAATTACCGGGAATACCGCCTGGCACAATTTACTATTTATATAAGAAAAAACCCGCGCCAGACAGCCACGGGTTTTAATTTACAGCAAAAAATTAATTTTTACAGGTCTGAATTTCTTCTTTTAAAAGCTTTTACAGCTGAAACAGCAAAAGTTCTTCTCCAAAAAAATCGATGGTTCCTTTCGATTTAAAACCGAGTTTTTTCAGCAGTTTTTGAGAAGCTGTATTCTCCTTTACGCTAATAGCTTTTAATTCTTTAATCTTAAAATGAGCTTCTGCAAGTTCCTTTATTTTTGACGCGGCTTCGAAAGCATATCCTTTACCTTCAAATTCCGGCAGAAATGCGAACCCTATATCTACGCCCTCCAACCCCTCACGATCATAAAGGCCGCAATTACCCATTTTTGCTCCATCGCTCTTTCTCACCACCGTATACGCCCCATATCCTGATTTCTGAAACTGAGGGGTGATTTTATTCCGAATGTATTGCACCGCATCGGGTGTTGTTTTCACATTCCGGTCCCCAATAAATTTCAGCCATTTTGGTGTATTCAGCAACTTCAGAATGAAATCGGCATCTTTTTCCGAAGTAGGTATTAACAGCAGCCTTTCGGTTGTAAAACTTTCAAAATCCCTCATGAAATGTATTCACCGGCTTTTACTTTTTAGGAAAACTTCCGTTATTCACATCTTTAATTCCGCCGGTAAACTGAAGACCAGGATCATTATAAGTTAGGTAAGAATCGTTACAGGGTTTTTCTGAAGTTTCCTTTTGCTGCGCTTTCCCCGAAAAGGAGAAAAGAAACAAGACAGCAATCATTAAAGAAAGTAGTGTTTTTTTCATAGCCTTGAAGATTGTATTTTTTTAGAAATTAGTTTTAAAGTTACCAGTTTTTTCGCTCTTTTAAACGGGTAATATGCGCCAGGTGATGTTCACAATGCCAGGCGTAGATGGCTGTATTCAGCTTTAAACTAATTTTTTTACCGCTTTCAGGATGAATAAAACATCGTTCCCACTGCTTTTCATCAAGCGATTTCAGTAAAAAAGCCCAGCGCGCATGCAATCCGGAAATTAGCTCTAGAGCCGGATTAATATCTATTATTGTTGAAACCGGCAGTTCTGCCCATGCCTCCTGATTATAAGGTTGTACGGTAGGTTCCTCCTCGGTAAGCGCCAGCTTATAG
>JBAVQO010000302.1:0-2614 GCA_049694135.1 Gillisia sp.
ACATAACTTCCCTTTATTTTAGAGGTGGCAAAGTTAAGAAAAACAATTGGAAATTATTTTAATTTAGTATTTGTAAGAGATAAAAACCTTTGTATATTTGCACGCAGTTTTAGGAAAGGCTAAAAACTTTGTAACATATAGAAATCACCAGAAGATTTAAAGATAATTATAATGAAAAGAACATTTCAACCATCTAAAAGGAAAAGAAAAAACAAACATGGTTTTAGAGAGCGCATGGCTAGTGCAAACGGTAGAAAAGTGTTAGCCAGAAGAAGAGCTAAAGGTAGAAAGAAATTATCTGTATCTTCTGAAAATCGCCATAAGCACTAGTGAAAATTAGTTCCAAAAAATAATAAGGTGTTACTTTTACGAGTAACGCCTTTTTTTATATCTAAACGCTTCCTATTTTTATAGAACAAAATCTCCTAAAAAATGCCAAAAAACAATCAGATTAAATGTGTTTTAATAATTGGGTCGGGGCCAATTGTAATTGGTCAGGCTTGCGAATTCGATTATTCCGGGGCCCAATCCTTAAAGTCACTACTGGAAGAAGGCATCCAAACTATTCTTATCAATTCCAATCCCGCCACAATCATGACCGATCCTTCTATGGCCGATAATGTGTATTTGAAACCCCTTACCACAAAATCTATTGTTGAAATCCTTCGGGAGCACCCGGATATCGATGCGGTTCTTCCCACCATGGGAGGCCAAACGGCACTTAACCTTTGTATCGAGGCAGACGAGAAAGGAATTTGGAAGGATTTTGATGTTAAACTGATTGGTGTAGATATCGATGCGATTAACATTACCGAGGATCGCGAAAAATTCAAACAACTAATGGGAAGAATCGGAATTCCCGTGGCACCTGCAAAAACAGTAACTTCTTACCTTCAGGGAAAGGAAGTAGCCCAGGAATTCGGTTTTCCTTTAGTCATTCGTGCTTCTTTTACTTTGGGTGGAAGCGGTGCTGCTTTCGTTCATAGAGCCGAGGATTTCGACGAACTTCTTACTCGCGGCCTGGAAGCCTCTCCCATCCACGAAGTTCTGATAGATAAAGCTCTTCTTGGTTGGAAAGAGTATGAACTGGAACTGCTTCGCGATAAAAACGACAATGTTGTTATTATTTGTTCTATAGAAAATATGGATCCTATGGGAATCCACACCGGAGATTCCATAACAGTCGCTCCGGCGATGACTCTTAGCGATACCGCTTATCAGCGAATGCGGGATATGGCCATTAAAATGATGCGTAGCATCGGTGATTTTGCAGGTGGTTGTAATGTTCAGTTTGCCGTGAGCCCCGATGAAAAAGAAGATATTATTGCTGTAGAAATAAATCCGCGGGTTTCCAGATCTTCGGCTCTGGCATCGAAAGCTACCGGATATCCTATTGCTAAAATTGCTACTAAACTGGCCATAGGATATCATTTAGATGAACTTGAAAATCAGATTACCAAATCCACTTCCGCATTGTTCGAACCAGCCTTGGATTATGTAATTGTAAAAATACCCCGATGGAATTTCGACAAATTTGAAGGCAGTGATCGCACATTAGGCCTTCAAATGAAATCGGTAGGGGAAGTAATGGGAATAGGCCGGTCTTTCCAGGAAGCTTTACATAAGGCTACTCAATCTCTTGAAATTAAACGTAATGGACTGGGAGCAGATGGTAAGGGATATAAAGATTACGATGTAATTATAGATAAACTTACTCACCCCAGCTGGGATCGGGTTTTTGTGATTTACGATGCCATACAAATGGGGATTCCGTTAAGCAGGATTCATGAAATTACAAAAATTGATATGTGGTTTCTTAAGCAATATGAGGAATTGTATGCGCTGGAAGTGGAAATTTCGAAGTATGATATCGATTCTCTTCCTCGTGATTTGATGCTGGAAGCAAAACAAAAAGGATTTGCAGACCGGCAGATTGCCCATATGCTGGGTTGTCTGGAAAGCGAAGTCTATAAAAAGCGGGAAGAACTTAAAATAAAACGAATTTATAAACTCGTAGATACATGTGCTGCCGAGTTTAAAGCCGCAACTCCTTATTATTACTCCACTTTTGAAGCCGAAATAGAATCCAACGATGGAAACACCTATGTTGACAACGAAAGTGTAGTTAGCGATAAGAAAAAAATTGTGGTGTTAGGGTCGGGCCCCAACCGCATTGGACAGGGGATCGAATTCGATTATAGTTGTGTGCATGGAGTTTTGGCCGCTGCAGAATGTGGTTACGAGACGATTATGATAAATTGTAATCCCGAAACAGTTTCTACCGATTTTGATGTAGCCGATAAACTTTATTTTGAACCGGTTTTCTGGGAACATATTTATGATATTATTCAGCATGAAAAACCGGAAGGAGTAATTGTGCAACTGGGAGGGCAAACCGCTCTTAAACTCGCTGAAAAACTTGATCGTTACGGAATAAAAATTATGGGTACCAGTTTTGAATCCCTGGATTTAGCCGAAGACCGCGGAAGTTTTTCCAAGCTTCTTCAGGCAAACAATATTCCCTATCCGGATTTCGGAGTTGCCGAAACTGCCGACGAAGCACTCGCTCTGGCTGATGAACTCGATTTCCCGATTTTAGTAAGGCCTTCTTATG
>JBAVQO010000303.1:0-1768 GCA_049694135.1 Gillisia sp.
TACCGTTTGAGTGCCGGTAATGGAATTTGGTTTTACCCAGGCTTCAATGCTAAATTTTCCTGAAGATAAGCCGTAATCATCTGTGAATAAAATGTAGTCGTCTATTCCATCAAAATCAAGTGTGCTGCAATCATCTTTAAAAGTAATGGAAACTTCATCGTAATTAGAACAGGTATTATCATCATTTGATATAGTCCAGCGTAAAACATACGTACCTGCAGGTCCGGAAAAAGCAGAAGTAGGATCACTGGGATCTTCAATAGTTGCTCCAGACCCTGAAGTTATACTCCATTGGCCGTTTCCGGTTTCCGGAACATTCGCTTCAAGCCGTGTAGAATTTGTTCCGCAATTAAAAATTTGATCTTCCCCGGCCTGAGCTTGTGTTAATTCCACAGGTTGAGCAATAGTTACCGAACCTATCGTCTGGCAGCCATTTGCATCTATTACTGTAACGGTATAATCTCCCGGAGTGAGTCCGGTTGCAGTAGCGGTGGTTTGTTCGGTCGCATCATTCCATAAGTAGTGGTAAGGTTCACCAGTGGTAAAGGGAGTTCCGCCTTCACCTGTTACTGTAGCCGATCCTAAATCGCCAAAACAGGTAGGGTTTTCTACAGAAGTTGTGGCAGTAACCGAGCTGGAAGGTTCTGTAACCGTCACCTGAGTGGTAGTGGTATTGCCGCGCGAATCTTTTACATAAATAGTATAATCTCCAGCGTCAAGATTATTGAAGTTGCTGGAATTTCCATAACTATCATTAGTTCCTGTAAGATTAAATCCATAAGGAGCATATCCCCCCGAGGCTTTTACACTAATACTCCCAGAGCTGCTTCCTTTACAAGAAAGAGGTGTAGAAGTTGCTTCGGCTTTTAAAGGAGTAGGTACTACCACAGGTTCGTTCGTAGAATAACAGAAGGCATTGTTGTTCTGTCCGCATTTTTTCTTAGAAACGTTTGTCCAGGTAATATAAAAGCTTTCAACGTTTAAATTATCCCCGCAAACAAAATTTATAGGGTTGGAAGTTAATTTGATATAATCTCCTACCAGATTATCTTTGTTGTCGTTAGGGTCATCGTCTATGTCGGGACCACTTTTGCAATCATTTTCATAGTAGGTATTTGTTGTAGAAGTAAGGGAATTAGATATGGTATAAACCAGTTCGATATAGGGATTGTAAGCATTAGCACTTTTATCTACTTTAATAAAAATATATTTGTTTATAGTAGTATTGCAGTCAATGACATCCTTCGTATTTACCGGATTTCCATTCGAATCTCCTATATAGATGTTGTCAGGATTAAATGAAAAATTTTCTGATTTTCCACAAGGCTCATAGCATTTACCTACATAAAGTACTTGTGTTGCGGTAAAACTTTTGCCTTGGCTATCAGTTACTGTTAGAGAAATCGTTTTATTTCCAATAGCAGAATAATAAACAGTATGCTCACCAACTCCTGATCGGATTTGATTAGTAGCACCACTTCCGAAGTCCCAGGAATAAGTATACGGACCAACTCCTCCATGAGCCGACAGGTCTTCTACCTGGAAATAAGAGGTCCGTATTGCATCTTCATTCCCGTCATCTTCGCATACACTTCTTGAAGATATGAAAGCTTCTATAGCATCAATAATGGATACCTGTTTAGTAATAGAGCAACCGTTTTTGTCTGTTATGGTAACTTCATAATCGCCTGCCGGAATATTGCTTGCAGTTTTTGTGGACTGTAAGACCGCAGTTTCTCCACCTCTTCGCCATTCATAAGTATAACCG
>JBAVQO010000304.1:0-2545 GCA_049694135.1 Gillisia sp.
GTCCAGGGTAGGACACACTTTTTTTAGATTGATGTACACCTTTAAACATTTATTGAGTTCGTTCCAGTAGTAAGCCGTATCGCGAATGCCGGTATTTATAAAAAAGTGAAGCATTTTTAGCTTTACCTTCTTGTTTTCCTTGATTTTTCTGTTGAAAAAGGGAACGATATTTTTATACCCGATTCCCAATCTCGAGGTGTAAAATTCAAATTTTGGCTCTTCTTCCGAAGCAATTCGAATTCCTATCTTAAAAGGATCGTTGATCTCTTCGGTTAAAAGATCGATCTCTTCATAATTATCTATTATGGGAATACAGTTTTTATGCCCGCTGTTTATAAGATCGGCAATATTGGTAATGTACTGGTCGCGTTTAAAACCGTTGCAAATTACGTAGGTATTGTTGTTTATTTTCCCCGATTTCTTCAGTTTCTGAACGATGTTTATATCGAAAGCCGAAGAGGTTTCTATATGAATATCGTTTTTAAGCGCTTCGTTAAGCACATGTTCGAAATGCGAACTTTTTGTGCAGTAGCAGTAGTTGTAACTCCCCGAATAATCGTGCTTTTTTATGGCATTATGAAACCAGGATTTCGCGCGGTTGATGTTTTCTGAGATTTTGGGCAGGTAAGTAAATTTTAATGGCGCCCCATATTTTTCTACCAGTGCCATCAGGTCGATCTCGTGAAATTGAAGCTCGTTATCTTCCAGTTTAAATTCTTCCTGCGGGAAATAGTAGGTCTGGTCTATTAAATCGCTGTACTTTGTATTCAATGGATTGTTTTAAAAATGAAAAAGTAGCAATAAATTCAAATGCTTAAAAAAATAGATTAATAAATTATTGTTAAGATCAGGATTGCCAACTTTTTCTATTGAAATATTAATTTTTAAGTGGAGTTCTTCACGTTTGTAACCGAAGAATCTCTAAACAAAAGTATTAAAAAATTGGACGTATCAATCTAAAATTTCAGAGGGCTTAAAGCATCTTTAAATTAATGATTTCCTGCCTGGTAAGAACGCGCCAATTTCCACGCGGCAGGTCTTTTTTAGTAAGTCCGCCAAATACCACTCGGTCCAGTTTTTCTATTTCATATCCCTGACTTTTAAAAAGTCGTTGCACCACATGAGCTTTCACACTATTGGTTTCCAGGCCAATTTCATTTTTGGGTCTGTTTTCGATATAGCTTATTTCCTGCACCTTTACTTTTCCGTCTTCCAGGGTAATGCCTTCTTTTATTTTCTGAAGATCCTCAAAAGAAAGAGGTTTATTCAGTTCGACATGATAGATCTGGCGAATGCCATTTTTGGGTTTCCCCAGTTGTTTTTCGAGTGTTCCGTCGTTGGTAAAGAGTAAAAGTCCGCTGGCTTGGCGATCGAGTTTTCCCACCGGAACGAGTTTTGATTTTGAAGCGTTTGCCACGAGATCCATCACCGTTTTCGAACCTTTTTCGGTGCTTCCTGTGGTAAAGAATCCACGAGGTTTATTCAGTAAAATATATTCGGGTTTTTCAGGATTTAAACGGCGACCATCGAATTTAACTTCGTCGGTGAGTTTAACTTTATAACCCATTTCAGTAACCGTATTCCCATTTACGGTGACATTTCCAGCGGCTATGTATATATCGGCATCACGCCGGGAACATACTCCGGAATTGGCTATATATTTATTAAGCCTCATTCCATCTGAAGTTGGTTTTTTTTCAGAAGATCCTGAAACCGATTTTTTTGCCGAAGCAGGTCGCGAAGTTTTTCCTGCAGAGGTTTTTCCTGTTCGTTTTCCTTTTGAAGATTTCTGATTCCTGTTCATAATATATTTTTTGCAAAGGTACAGATAATTGTATCCAAAAATAAGAAAGATGTTTGCGGCTAAAAAACGCGGTTCAATACCTCGGCGTGATCGATCAGTAAAATGCTGAAAACCCCTGCTACGATGATGAATTTCAGAATATTATGAAGCAGTAAATATTGCCATTTCGCATTGCTGAAGTACAGCAACAGCAGGAATATGATTAACAGAGCCAGGCAGAGATAAAAGTAATAATACATGAGTCCAATATCGAATTTGGTGGTAATAATTACAATAGGAACGATCGCCAGAAGAGACAATCCAAAGAGTAATAGTTTGCTCCATTTTTCGCCATACACCACGGGACTTGTGCGGTAATTTAGAATAAGATCTCCTTTCATATTTTCCAGGTCTTTTACCAGTTCCCGCATTACGATCATCAGGTACAAAAATGTGGCGTGAATAAAAATCACCGTTTCAAAGTTCTTGTAGTAAATGAACACCACGAAAAAAGGAGTGATCGCCATGACGGAAGCCACCAGATTACCAACAAAAGGTATTTTTTTAAGCCGGTGCGAATACAACCAGATGACAAAAATATAGATCGAAAAGAACACTACCGCCCGGAAGGAAACATAGCTGGCAAAGAAAATTGCGGCAAAATTCAGAATAAAATAGACCGAAAGTTTCGTGCGCTGACTTATTAACCGATCCAGCATTGTTTTTCGCGGGCGGTTGATCAAATCTTTTTCGCTGTCGTAA
>JBAVQO010000305.1:0-3968 GCA_049694135.1 Gillisia sp.
CTGCAGCCACTATTAAAGAAATACCAATCAGGCGCTCCAGCGTTTTAGAGCTTATGGCCAAATTGAATTTCCTGCCTAACAGTGCGCCCACAGAAAATCCTATAATGATGGGAAGCGCTTTTTCAAAAATAATATGTCCGTTTAGGTAATGTGTCACAGAGCCGGTTAAGCTGGTGATGATGATCATGAACAAAGCGGTAGCGGTGGCGATCTTGGCAGGAATCTGAAAAACTTTGATCATAATAGGAGTTTTCAGAAATCCACCGCCAATTCCAAACAGTCCAGCAAGGGTTCCTGAAAGAAGACCGAAGAAAAGAACCAGCCAAATACTGGCACGGTACGCCACATAATGAAAATTATTTTTTATGATAAACCGGGGAGGTACCCTATTTAGTTTATAGAAAATGCCATTTTCTGAATTTTCCGCATCTTTTTTCTTCTTCAAAAAAGAAATTCCCACTCCAATAATAAAGAGCGAAAAAATGATTTCCAGGATCTCAACTTTTACGTAGGTTAGCAAAAAACTTCCCAGCACCACCCCTGCCATGGTTGGAATTTCCAGTAAAATCCCCATCCTGAAGTCAACAAATCCCTCTTTCCTGCGAAAATAGGTGGCGATTAAAGAGGAGGGCACCAGGGAAATCATTACGCTTCCTACCGCAATGGTAAAAGGAAAATGAAAAAAACTAACCAGCAAGGGCACCATAAAAACTCCGCCGCCAAACCCCACGATATTTCCGAAGGAACTAATGGCAACACTCAACAAAACCAGCAGGATAAAAGTTAGAACAAGAGGATCCATTTTAGGAATTTAAGTTCGGGTACACAAAAATAAGCTTCCCTATTCGAGGTAGCAATAAAAAAACCCGCAAAAAACTGCGGGTTTCATAAATGCACTTTTTTTATCCTTCTCTTCGGAAAAGTTTTTTACACCTTATTATATTCTTTAAAATCTTTGTGTTCTTTTCTGAAAAGCTCTTTTTCGGAAAGATTCTGAAAATATTCATACGTCCTGGCCAATCCTTCTTTTCGGGACACTTTGGGATACCATCCCAGCAGTTCCGCAGCCTTGGAAATATCAGGTTTTCGCTGAAGAGGATCATCTACAGGCAGATCTTTATTGATCACTTTTCGGTCTTTCCCCGTGAGTTCCAGAATTTCCGTCGCCAGCTGATTTATAGTGATTTCCTCGGGATTTCCAATGTTAACAGGATAATGATAATCGCTCATCAGCAATTTATAAATCCCTTCGATCTGATCGTCTACATAACAGAAGGAACGGGTTTGCGAACCATCCCCAAAAACGGTAAGATCTTCACCACGTAGAGCCTGCCCGATAAAAGCCGGTATGACCCTTCCGTCATTCAGCCGCATTCTGGGGCCAAAAGTGTTGAATATCCGTACAATCCTGGTATCGAGATCGTGAAACCTATGATACGCCATGGTAATAGATTCCATAAACCGCTTAGCTTCATCATAAACGCCGCGCGGGCCCAGGGTATTTACATTTCCGTAATATTCTTCGGTTTGCGGATGCACCAGCGGGTCTCCATACACTTCAGAAGTAGAAGCAATAAGAATGCGCGCGTTCTTCTCCTTCGCAAGTCCCAGCAGATTATGAGTTCCCAAAGCACCCACCTTTAGCGTCTGAATGGGAATCTTTAAATAATCTATTGGACTGGCGGGCGAGGCAAAATGCAGAATATAATCTACAGGGCCCGGCACGTGAACAAAAGTGGTGACATCGTGATTGTAAAATTGAAAATTGGGAAGTTTAAATAAATGCTGGATATTCTTTAAATCTCCTGTTATAAGATTATCCATCGCGATTACCTCGAAATCTTCCTTTATAAATCTATCACACAAATGCGATCCTAAAAAGCCTGCGGCTCCGGTTATTAATATCCTGCTCATAATTGCGTTTAGTCTTTATCTACAAATTTACAAAACCGGCTTTCGCTGCCGTCCTTCGTTTTTTCCTGATAAAGGAATTGTAAATCATTCTCATCAAATATGCTGAAGAATTTGTCCCAATCAATATTTTCCAGATTTTCTTCGGCATACCCGGGAAAGTTGATTCGCAACAATCCTCCGCCTTTTCCATTATCGCCGGTGCCTTTTACAACAGCAGGCTGACCGTCTCTCTGCTCCACCCATTTCTTAATGGTGGAATGATCTGTGGTTGTTTTTGATTCTCCTTGTGTTGCCATAATTCAAATTTTAAATTAATTCTTGTTGGTTTTTTCTTTTACTGCATTCTTCCAGTCTTTTCCTACTGCCGAAAGATATTCTGAATAATTCCAGGTATCGAGGCTGGATTTGAGCGTTTCATTTCTTTGTGCGATGTAGGTTTCATCTTCCGGCATAGCGGTAACTTCAAATCCACAGCTTCTAAGCATAGAGATAATTCCCTGATGATTGGGCGCCCACCAGTTGGTGGGATCGCCGGCGAGTTTATTTTCAATAAAAGCCATTTTCGGCCACGCATCGGACTGCATGATTTCCCGTTTATGAAATTCCACATCTTCCGGCACATCCATCTCTTCGGTTCCCGGTAAGGACAGGGTCTGAAAAACCATCATTTTTCGTGTTTTTTGCGAAAGAATATCCATTGCCAGCAACGGGTACCGCAAATGATAAAAAACACCCATAAACCACACCAGGTCGAATTCTTCCGAAGTATGGGCAAAATCGTACACCTGCATGAGCTTAAATTCTATGCGGTCTTCAAGTCCAAATTGCTTTGCCGCCCAGGAAGCCTGCTTCAAATAATGTTCATCAAGATCTATCGCTGTCACCTGAGCGCCTCGCTTGGCCAGTTCTATTGAATAATAGCCCGCATTGCAGCCGATATCCAGCACTTTCCAACCCGACAGATCCTCCGGAACTGCATTTTTGATCTTCTCCCACTTAAACTTGGGAAAATCTCCCAAAAAATGATCGGGGGCGGTTTGAGTTCCATCCGGAAGATGAATATTGTGAAACCATGGTTGCATTTGCGCTATTTCCTGATCTTTAGTCATTCTGTTGATTTTTATATTTCTTGCACTTTCATTAACTCCTTGATGTAGGTTTCCAACTGCATCGCCCGTGCTTCGGAAGTGTGATATTTCAGCACTTTTTGGCGTGCGTTTTCTCCAATTTGATTGCGTTGCTGATCATCAATATCATAAAAATATTCCAGTACTTCTGTGGAATTTTTCGCGATAAGAATCTCCTTATCTATTGAAAAAATACTGTCTATTCCGTTCCAGAAATCTGATATTATAGGTGTTCCACAGGCTGCTGCTTCAAAAAGACGAACGCTGGGCGAATATCCTGCCTTTATCATATCCTGGCGCGTAACATTAAGTGTATAGCGCTGGCGGTTATAGAAATCTCTGTGTTCGGAAGGCGGTAAATGATCTATTCGTTCCACATTTTTTGCCCAATTATAATCGGCGGGATATTGCGGCCCCGCCACCACAAATTTCCCACCGTCGAATTTTGAAGCGGGCCGATTTAAAAGTTCCTCCACCGTTGGCTGACGATCATCGCTGTAAGTTCCCAGATATCCCATCTGCCAGTTCAGCTCCTTTTCTTCCGGGTAATAAAGGTCTGAATCTACCGAACAGTACAGGGCTTTTGCTTTGGGAGAGCCGTAGTGATTTTCGAGATAATCCAGGATTTCCCCACCCGAAAAAGAGAGGTACAGATCATATTTTGAAATGAGATCCGGATGCAGATATTCATAATCTTCCCGTTCCAGTTTTGCCAGGGTAACCGGGGTATCAATATCGTAAAAAGCGGTAATTCCGCCGGCGGTGTTTACCACCCAGTTTCCAACCTCAACTCCTTCTTTTACATAAGACCCTACGATCACCACATCTGCTTCTTCTACCTCTTTTCTGAAGTTTTGCTTTAGCTCTGTATTGCTCTTATAGAGGCCAAGTGTGCAAAAGTCAGGATCGGGCATATCCCGATTGCTT
>JBAVQO010000306.1:0-1832 GCA_049694135.1 Gillisia sp.
ATGCTGGAGAAAGCCGCAAATATTACATATGATATTTTTGTGAATGGCGAATTGATAAATTAAATATAAAAATAAGCGGTAGCCTTTGGTTTTGCAGGTTATTGGTTTATATTTGAATTTAAGTTCATTTACTTTTTTAACAGTTATCAAGAAAGGTTGAGGGAATAGACCCGCTGAAACCTTGGCAACCCTTTTTTCGGAATAAATTCGGAAAAGAGAAGGTGCTAAATTCTACCACGAGTACTCGGGGATAGATAACAAAAGATTTCTTTCCGTCTTCTTTTTTTGATAATGATAGTCTTACTAAAATGTCCAAAATAGAAGAAATACTTTCCGAAAAAATACTGATTCTTGACGGTGCCATGGGCACGATGTTGCAGGAATATAAATTCACCGAAGAAGATTACCGCGGCGAACGTTTTGCCGATTGGCCCTCTTCTTTGAAAGGAAATAACGATCTGCTTTCCCTTACTCAGCCTGATGCGATTGCCGAAATACATCGAAAATATTTCGATGCCGGAGCCGATATTGTTGAAACCAACACCTTTTCGGGTACTACCATTGCTATGGCAGATTATGGAATGGAAGAGCTGGTATACGAAATGAATTACGAATCGGCTAAAATCGCTAAAAAAGTCGCCAAAGAAGTCACTGCCGAAAATCCTAAAAAACCCCGATTTGTTGCCGGTTCTATCGGCCCTACCAACAAAACAGCGAGTATGTCGCCCGATGTTAACGATCCCGGTTTTCGCGCCATTTCTTTTGAAGAACTTCGCAAGGCTTATAAAGAACAGGCCGGCGCTTTGATCGATGGCGGAGTAGACGTTTTACTGGTGGAAACGGTTTTTGACACCCTGAACGCCAAAGCCGCACTTTTTGCAATCGATGAATTAAAAGAAGAAAGAAATATTGAAATCCCGGTGATGATAAGCGGCACCATTACGGATGCTTCAGGAAGAACCCTTTCCGGACAGACCGCCGAGGCTTTTTTAATTTCAGTTTCTCATATTCCGCTGTTAAGCGTTGGTTTTAACTGCGCTTTGGGTGCCAAACAACTCGCGCCTTATTTGGAAGTGCTGGCACAAAAATCCTCCTCAGGAGTTTCAGCCTATCCAAACGCCGGTCTGCCTAATGCTTTTGGAGAATATGAGCAATCCCCGGAACAAATGGCATCCCAGATAAAAGAATATCTCGAAAAAGAACTGGTAAATATCCTTGGCGGTTGTTGTGGAACCACTCCAGAACATATTCGCGCTATTGCTGAGGTTGCCAAAAATTACAAACCGCGCCCTTTCAAAATAACCTCTCAAAAGGCAATAATTTAAATGAAGATTCAAGAACAGGTGTATAATCCGAAAAAAGAAAATAAAGAACAGCCTTTGCTTAAGCTTTCTGGCTTGGAACCCCTCATCGTTACTCCAGAAAGCAATTTTATAAATGTTGGCGAACGCACCAACGTGGCAGGGTCGAGAAAATTTCTTCGGCTTATAAAAGATGAAAAGTTTGAAGAGGCCCTGGATGTTGCACGCGAACAGGTAGAAGGAGGAGCTCAGATCATAGATATAAATATGGACGACGGCCTTATAGACGGGAAGGAAGCGATGGTAAAGTTCCTAAACCTAATTGTTGCCGAACCCGATATTTCCCGTGTTCCCATCATGATCGACAGTTCTAAGTGGCAAATTATTGAAGCCGGCTTACAGGTAGTGCAGGGAAAATGTGTGGTGAATTCCATAAGTTTAAAAGAAGGGGAAGCAGAGTTTATCGATCACGCTAAAAAAATTAAACGTTACGGTGCGGCTGTGGTGGTGATGGCTTTCGATGAAAAAGGT
>JBAVQO010000307.1:0-5094 GCA_049694135.1 Gillisia sp.
ATAAATCATGTCCAATTATAAAGTGGGTTTCCCATCCGTTAGGACCGGTTTGGCCTGGAACAGGATCAAATCCTAAACCAAAATCAATACCCAGCAACCCAAATTGAGGCATAAAAATTCGTAATCCAACCCCAGCCGATCTATTTAACTGAAACGGATTAAAGTCTCTAAAATTGTCATAAGAGGCTCCTGCTTCTAAAAAGGTAAGGGTATAGATAGAAGCAGTCGGTTTTAATGTTATCGGGAATCGAAGTTCCAGCGAATATTTATTGTAGATGGTTGCTCCATCCTGATTGGTAGCCTGGCTAATACTGCTTCTGTCTAATGGGACTACAGATTGGTTTGGATAGCCTCTTAATGAAATAGCTTCCCTACCATCTAAGCTATAAGATCCCATACCATCGCCTCCCAGATAGAATCTTTCAAAAGGAGGAATTCCACGATCATGATTATAAGCACCCAGAAAACCGTATTCTGCATGTGTTTTTAGAACCAGGTTACTGTCACCTCCAAAATTGAATAAGGTAGTATACCAGGAAGCATCAAATTTAACTTTATAAAATTCGAGCCATTTAAATTTTTCCTGATCTATTTTAGCCTGATCGGCAACGGGAGTATCTCCGGGACGTAAACGAGTTCCGTCTGCATTCAAAAGATTACCGTTATCATCCTGTAACTGGAATTTTTGCTGGTTTTTAAGATTCGCATAATCCACGCCATTCCAAAGTGAATAGGGAGGAGTGAATTTGGCGGTCATTTGAAATTGAGATCCCCCCGTTGGAAAAATGGGGTTTACTCTGGTGTTATCACGGCTAATTCCGAGAGTGTAAGTGAGGTTATTGGAATATCCATTTCCGAAAGAGAATAAACCGGTATTAAAATTGTGCAGGTTGTAACGCTGAAACCCTACTGCCTGTGAAAGAGTGAAGAAATCGTCTGGCCATTGTAATCTCTTGGCAAGACCAACATTTACTCCTAGAATGTCAAAACTTTGAGATTTATCGGCTCTTCTTGTTAGGTAATTGTACTGAAATTGTCTGGTAAATGAGAAGGAAGTTGAGAAACTCACTGGTTTTTTCCCTCCTAACCAGGGCTCTACAAAAGAAAGACTGTAGGTCTGGTAGTAGATGCTGGCCTGGGCCCGTAAAGACAATGTCTGGCCATCTCCCATAGGTAATGGTTTGTAGGCATCTTTATCGAATATACCCGATAAAGAGAAATTGTTAAACGAAAGGCCAAGGGTTCCTACAAAACCTCCGCCACCGTAGCCTCCCTGTAACTCTATCTGGCTGGCACCGGCTTCTTCTACAGAATATTCCATATCCAGAGTACCTTCATTAGGATCTACGTTTTTGAAATTAGGGGTGATTTTTTGAGCATCAAAAAATCCTAATTGTCCCAATTCCCGAATGGTCCGTAATACATTACTCTGATTGTATTTCTGACCCGGTTTGGTACGAAGTTCCCTATAAATTACGTGGTCCTTGGTTTTGTTATTCCCAACCACGCTAATATTGTTAAAAAAGGCTTCTTTTCCTTCAATAACCCGTATTTCAAAATCTATGGTATCATTATACACCTTGGTTTCTACCGGACTGATTTGTGCAAATAAATAGCCGTTGTTTTTGTACAAATTCGCAATATTTAAAGCATCGGGCTTTCCTTGTTCGTCTATTTGCTTTTGAAGGAGTACCCCGTTATAAGCATCACCTTTTTCAATCTTCAATATCCGCGCCAGTTGCTGGTCACTGTAAACTGTATTACCAATAAAATCTATATTTCCGATGTAGTATTTATCGCCTTCCTGAATTTTCATTTTTAAGGCAACTGTTTTGGGATCTTTACGAATTAGAGTGTCTGAAACTATTCTGGCATCTCTGAACCCTTTTTCTTTGTACTTGTCTATGATCTTTGTTTTGTCTTCTTCAAACTTATCGGCAATATATTTGGAGCGTTTCCAGAATCTAAAGACATTTTTCTGTTTAGTGTTCTTCATCGCTTTTCGAAGCTTGGCATCACTAAACTTTTCATTTCCTTCAAAATCTATCTCGTCGACTTTTACTTTTTCGCCACGATCTACGTTTACCACCATGTTTACTTTGCTAACCCCTGTGGTATCTTTCACAGGAATGGTGTTGATGGCAACTTTCGTATTGAAAAACCCGTCTTTCTTGTATTTGTTCTGAATGTAATTCTTGGTGGTGGAAATGAGGTTTTCGGTTACTTTGACGCCGGGTTTTAAGTTACCTTCTTTTATGAGGTCTTCCTGGGCGCTTTTTTTCTTTAATCCCTGGATTTTAACTTCGGCAAGTTCTGGTACTTCCTGTATTTCCAGTTCGAGATCAGCGACGTTTCCGTCGTGAACATCGGTAATATAAAGATTGATATCGCTGAATAGACCGAGATCCCAAAGTTTTTTGAGCACCTTGCTAATGCGATTGCCGGGGATATAAACCTCTTCTCCCTTCCGAAGGCCGGTAAAGGCTATAACGGTGTTTTCGTTATAACTAACATTTCCGGTAACCTTGATGTTACCGATTTCGTATTTTTTGCTATCGCCAATGGGAAGGTCCTGGGCTTGAAAGGATAGGGTATAAAAAAAACAACATGCAAAAAATGTTAACCATTTTCTAGACATGTGGATACTAACTAATTTGCTCACTCGTTTTTCCAAATCTTCGTTCTCTGGTTTGATAATTATAAATGGCCTCGTACAAATCTTCCCTTCGGAAGTCCGGCCATAAAATGTTGGTAAAATATAATTCTGCATAGGCGATCTGCCAAAGCAAAAAATTGCTTATTCGCTGTTCACCACTGGTGCGAATAAGCAAATCTACATCCGGTAATTTGCGGGTGTAAAGATGCTGATTTATAATCGATTCATCAATATCTTCTACAGATATTTCTTGGTTTATGGTTTTTGTGCAAATCTCTTTAACTGCGTGAAGAATTTCTTCTCGGGAACCATAGCTAAGAGCCAGGGTAAGAGTCATTCTGGAGTTATGACTTGTTTTTTCGATCACCTCCTTCAATTCCCTCTGGGCCTTTCTGGGTAAATTTTCGAGTCTCCCAATGGCCTCGAGCCGGATATTGTTGTCCAAAAGAGTTTTTATTTCCTTTTTTAAAGAGGTAACCAATAAGCGCATTAAGGTATCTACTTCCCGTTTGGGACGGTTCCAGTTTTCGGTAGAAAAAGCATATAAGGTTAGATTTTCTACCCCTATTTCTGCACAGCCTTCAACGGTGTCTCTTACAGACTTTGTGCCTTCTTCGTGCCCCACTGCTCGTAATAAACTTTGTTGCTTGGCCCACCGCCCATTTCCATCCATAATAATAGAAATGTGCTTGGGAAGTTTTTTCAGGTTTATTTTTTCTTTAAACATTTTAATGCAAATTACAGTAACAGGGTTTTTTTCCGAACGTAAAAGTAAGGCTTATGCCCGAAAAAACGTACCAATCATTCGTGTTTGTATTTCCGAATTCCCGCAAAGGGGCTCTGTGTCCCAAAAATTCTTCTGGTGTACTCCCGTCTAGATTGTCTGTAAAGGTATAGCGAGCGCCGATTTCTGCACCTGCAATAATTCTTTTAGTGAGGGTTTGTTTGTATCCAAAAACAATGGGAATCGCAAACGACCAATTATCTCCCTGGGGTGTTAGTTGCCCTTTATTGGGAAGATTAGCGTTTAAGTACTGATGTTTGGAGTTAAAATAAGTGATCCCGGTATATAAGTACGGAGTGCTTTGTTTATCGGCTTCGGTTAGATCGAAACTCCAGAAATTAAATTCTATTCCCAGTGAGGCTTCTCCTATATGGTTTTTAAAATGATAACCCCGCTGCTGCCGTCGTGTTTCGTTAGAATTCGCGTCATCGGCTTTTATTTCAGCATAAAGTAAGCTAAATCGAAACGAATAACGGGGAGTTTGGTTCCATTTGGCCAGGAATCCACCTACAGGAGTATTGGGTTTTACATATAAAGTGCTTCCAACGTCGCCAATATAATTTGCGCCACCGGCAAAAACCCCGACTTCAAAACGCTGGGCAAAAGCTGTAGAAAAGCATGCAAACATAAAAAGTAGGAAAAGAAGGTGCCTCATAGGTGTTCAAAAGTTTGCAAATATAATAATATTGTTTGCCCTACAATAATTTGAGTGCTTTTGTGCATTCTTATAAACAGATTTTCCCGAATATTATTGTTTAATTTCTTCGGTCTTCGCCCCACAATAGTTTTTTTCGCAGGGTTTTTATAAAACTTTGATCTTCCATCTCTACCATGCTGATTTTAAAGGGAGCAACCTTGATAGTAAGCTGGGTGTCGTTGCTAAGGGAAGCGATTCTGGAATCCATCGAGGTGAGATAAAAATTTTCACGTCCCGAAATTTTCAGGGTTATTTTGGTGTCATCTTTTATTACTAACGGTCTCGCATTCAAATTGTGCGGCGCTATGGGCGTGATAATAAGAGCATTGGCGTCTGGCATGATCACGGGACCTCCGCAGCTTAAGGAATATCCGGTGGAACCTGTAGGCGTAGATATTATTAATCCGTCTGCCCAATAAGAAGTTAAATACTTCTCGTTCAACCAGGTTTCTACGGTGATCATAGAAGTTGTATTCTTCCGGCTTACGGCTACTTCGTTCAGGGCAAAATTGCTTTCCCCGATTTCATCGCTGTGCGGATCGGTTTCGATACACAAAACAGTTCTTTCCGAGATGAAATACTTTTTTTTAAGAATGGTAGAAATAGTTTGTTCTATTTCTTCTTTCTGAATAGTAGCAAGAAATCCCAATCTACCCGTATTGATTCCCAGAATAGGAATATTCAGGTCCTGAATGTAATTTATCGATTTTAGGATTGTTCCGTCACCCCCAATACTAAAAAAGAGATCGTACGAATTATCCAGTTCTTCAAATGTGCTGAAGTGTTTATAATCTTTAATGAAAGTGGTATTTAAATGAATGAGCTCCAGAAAATCTTTTTCAATAACAACCTCAATATTTTCTTTATCCAGAGCGTCCAGAAGTTCTTCTATATACTTGGCTGAATCATTATGATAAAACTGTCCGTAAATCCCTACCTTCATTTTATATATTTAAA
>JBAVQO010000308.1:0-5871 GCA_049694135.1 Gillisia sp.
AAATTCCGCCTAATGGCTTTCAGAAGTATATGAAATCCATAGGAAAATTAGGAGGGCAAAATAAATTGCCGCGGCTTTCCAACGATCGAATTATCGCCGAAAGGCTGGAAAAAATAATGAATGCTAAGCGGGAAGCGTAAAACTATTAAACCTACAACCAGAAAAAACAGAATAAAAATATGGGAAACTTAAAACTAATGGGGAGAACCCGGGCGCAGGAAAGCACCAATGCTATTGAACGCCTGTATATAACCATGCGGCACTTGTTTAATCGCGGATTTTACAAGCCAATGGGTGTTTCGGGAGAAACCCTTCGAGAATCTTTGCTGACCTTAAGGCCGGAGATTTATGGAACTGTAGCCGAAGATAAAGTAGAATTGAACGGACTTTTATATGTGATTGAACGGCTGCCCATCGGGATCGAAGAGTGCCTGTACATTAACTTAACGAGCGACGAAGGCTACGCAAATTCTCATTTTAAACCCATTATTCCGCCCAAACGCCGTCGTAACTGTTACCGTATAGATGAGGAACAAATGAACATTGAAGTTACGCGCGGGCGTTCTGAAATATATGATATTTTAACCCATTTCACCTTTTTGTTTATCGAGTCGCACAAGATCATGAAGCGTGTGATCATAGATGAAGAAGGAAACGTTACCCGCGACTGGAGCAAACTGGAAGCCGCTGTTCAAAAGGAACAACTAACGCAAATTGAAAGAGAAATTGCCCTCACCCACACCGCAAACATCCTTGGTCGCACGTTCAAAGAGGTTACTATGATGTATCCAAAATTTGTGTTGCCTAATAATGAAGAGCGATTTTTGCATATTATTTACTGGCTGGGCAAATTGGCCATAGATGAAATTATTAACAACAAGAAACGAATTGTTACCTTCAGTCCCATTTTACGCGAAAGATTAGGCCATCATATTCACGGAGAAATATGGGCAGATGCTATAAAAAGTCATCTTTTGGAGAACAATTTAATGCATCGTCCCATTCATATTATCAGCGCAAACATGCATAGCGTCATGAATACACTTTTTACTCCGGAAGCTCTTGCGAAAGAACTGAAGCAGAAAAAGAACATGCAGATTTATGAGGAACTGAGCGATAGCGGAAACGGGCAGCTTAGAAATAAAGTGATGAAAGTAGCGCTGGCAAACGGCATGAAATTTATTGAAGATGCCAGCGGGACCAATATCGATGTGCAGGTTTTTGATACGGCAAAACTTAAAAACGGGTATAAAAACGAAGCTTTTTCAGAAAAAGCTGAAGAAGAAAAACCGGTTATCGTGGTCATGGATTATGCTTTTGGAGAGCAGGCCTATGAGACTATGGATGAGTTGTTAAAGCCCTACAACTTTGAAGACAACGAAATTCATATGAATGTTGCTTCAATTTCTATTATGGGAAAAGCCGGAATCCTGGATGGTGGGAAAGGCGATATTATGATTCCTTCGGCGCATCTTTTTGAAGGAACCGCAGATAATTATCCATTTTATAACGAATTACAGAAAGAAGATCTGGAAGGAAATGGCATAAAAGTAGTAGATGGTTCGATGATCACCGTTCTGGGAACTTCTCTTCAAAACAAGGATATATTAAGATTTTTCCAGCAGTCTACCTGGAATGTGATAGGACTGGAAATGGAGGGAGCGCATTATCAAAAAGCGATTCAGGCGGCTTCCAAACTTCGAGGGAACATCAGCGAAGATGTAAAGGTAAGATATGCTTATTATGCCTCAGATAATCCTCTGGAAACCGGAAGTACACTGGCCTCTGGTGGTCTGGGAACTACAGGAGTAAAACCTACCTATCTCATTACCGAAAAAATACTGGAACAAATATTCAATGCTTAAAAAATCTATGGAATTTAAAGAAACCCCTTTAAAAGACTGTTTTTTAATTTCTCCACCTGTTTTTAAGGATAAGCGAGGTCTTTTTCTGGAAAGTTACCATAAAAAGAAATTTGCAGAAGCCACAGGAATACAGGTGGAATTTGTGCAGGATAACCAATCGGTTTCTTCGCGCGGCGTAATTCGCGGCCTTCATTTTCAAAAAGGAGATTTTGCCCAGGCCAAACTGGTAAGGGTTGTTTTTGGGGAAGTTTTAGATGTAGTGGTCGATGTGCGGCCGGATTCTCCAACCTTTAAACAGAAGTTCGAAGTGCTTTTAAGCGATACCAATCATAAGCAGTTATTTATTCCGCAGGGATTTGCGCACGGCTTTATAACTCTTTCTGAACGCTCTGTTTTTTCGTATAAATGCGATCGTTTTTATACTCCCGGAGCCGAATCGGGAATCATTTATAACGATCCCGAGCTCAATATCAATTGGCCTTTGCCATCAGAAAACTTTATACTTTCAGATAAAGATTTTCAATTGCCCACTTTAAAAGAATTATTTTCATGATAACAGTGTTGGTTACCGGTGCCGGAGGACAATTAGGAAAATGTCTTCAGAAAATAGCAGAAGAAAACGAGGAGATCGACTGGCTTTTTATGACCTCTTCAGAAATAGATGTCACATCCAGAAGAAGCCTCGAAGAATGTTTTCAAAGCAAACGTATAGATTATTGCGTTAATTGCGCAGCTTATACCAATGTTGAAAAAGCGGAGACTGAAACTCAAAAGGCTTTCGAAGTAAATGCAGGGGCCGCAGAAAATCTTGCGGAAGTGTGTCTTAAAAATGATACGGTTTTAATTCATATTTCAACGGATTATGTTTTTAATGGTGAAAAAAATCGGCCTTATCTGGAATCCGATGCAACTTCTCCTATCAACGTGTATGGAGCTTCAAAATTATTGGGAGAAAAAGAGATTCTAAGTCGGATTCCCTCGCATTTTATCTTCAGAACTTCCTGGCTTTATTCGCAATTCGGGCATAATTTTTATAAAACTATTTTAAAAAAGGCCGATGAAGGAGCGCCGTTGAATATCACCACCGCGCAAACTGGCACCCCCACAAACGCCAATGATTTAGCCGCGTGTATAAAACAGGTTATTCTGGATGAGAATGATAATTACGGGATTTATCATTTTAGCAACGAAGGAGAGGCCACGTGGTATGATTTTGCGAAAGAAATCCTGGAGGTTTCGGGCAAACTTGATAATGTTCAGCTGAAAGAAGACAATTCTTATACAACTATAGCCAAAAGGCCTGCGTACAGCGTTCTTTCCAAAGAAAAATTAAAATCCCGGTTGGGATATCACCCTAAAGATTGGAAAGAAGCTGTAAAAGAACTATATCTTAGCCAGAAATAAAAACAGGTATGTCTAAAAGGATCTTAATAACAGGTGCTGCAGGATTTTTGGGATCTCATTTGTGCGATCGCTTTATTAAAGAAGGATTTCAGGTAATTGGTATGGACAATTTAATTACCGGCGACTTAAAAAATCTTAATCATTTGCTCAGCAATCCGGCCTTTCAATTCTATCATTACGACGTAACTAAATTCGTATATGTAAAAGAAAAACTCGATTTTATCCTTCATTTTGCTTCTCCTGCCAGCCCTATAGATTATCTTAAAATTCCCATACAAACCTTAAAAGTCGGTTCTTTAGGCTGTTTGAATTTGTTGGGGCTGGCCAAAGAAAAAAAAGCACGAATTCTGATAGCCTCTACTTCCGAAGTGTATGGAGATCCGCTGGTACATCCGCAAAATGAAGACTACTACGGAAATGTAAATTCTATCGGGCCCCGAGGTGTTTACGATGAAGCTAAACGCTTCCAGGAATCAATCACCATGGCCTATCATCGGTTTCACGGACTTGACACCAGAATTGCCCGTATTTTTAACACTTACGGCCCCAGAATGCGCTTAAACGACGGGAGAGTGATTCCTGCCTTTATTGGCCAGGCGCTTCGCGGGGAAGATTTGACCGTTTTTGGGGACGGTACGCAAACCCGCTCTTTTTGTTATGTCGACGATCAGGTGGAAGGGATTTTTAGATTGCTGAATAGCGACTATACCAATCCTGTTAACATCGGCAATCCTGAAGAAATTACCATAAAAGATTTTGCCCTGGAAATCCTGAAACTTACCGATGCCAATCAAAAAATAATCTATAAACCCCTGCCGGAAGATGATCCTTTGCAGCGGCAGCCTGATATTAGCCGCGCCAGAGAGATCCTTAACTGGGAACCAAAGATTTCCCGCTCGCAAGGGATGAAGATTACCTATAACTACTTCAAAAGTCTTACAGAAGAAGAATTATTCAAAAGCGAACATAAAGATTTCTCGAAGCATATAAGAAGATAAATTGCCTGGAAATGATAAATAGCCCTTTAGTATCGGTAATAATGCCTGCTTATAACGCAGAATTGTTTATTGAAGAGGCCATTCTCTCTGTAATTCATCAGCAACATAAAAATTGGGAATTGTGGATTATTGATGATGCTTCTACCGATAAAACCCTTTCTAAAATAGAAGCTTTTTTAGCAGATCCGCGGATTCATCTCCTTAAAAATAAAACGAATCGGGGAACCGCTTTTTCCAGGAATTTGGGAATAAAAAAATCTACAGGAACTTACATCGCTTTTTTAGATGCCGATGACCTCTGGTTTCCAGAGAAATTAGAGCAACAACTAGACTTTATGAAAACTCATGATCAAAAAATGTGTTTTTCGAGTTATCTACTTCTAAATGAAGATGGAACTTCCTCCCAAAAAATGGTAGAAGCGCTGCCCGTGCTTTCCTATAAAAAACTTCAAAAATCGAATTATGTCGGAAACTTAACCGGGATCTATAATGTGCAGGTTTTGGGTAAGATTTATTCTCCGGAACTCCGAAAAAGACAGGATTGGGGGTTGTGGTTAAAGGTTTTGGAAAAAACAGGAACGGTTAAAGGTATTTTAAAGCCGCTGGCCTTTTACAGGATAAGAAGAGATTCCATTTCCCGGTATAAAACCGGTTTGGTGAAATACAATTTTTTGATTTACAAAAAGCTGCTGGGTTACAACTATTTAAAAAGTTGCTTTTGGATGTTGATTTTTTTGAAGGAGCACTTTTTTGTGAAGAAAAATCAGCTTAAAAATTTCACAGATGCGAAGTGAATTGTTTCAGTTTCCCGCTTTTGTTCCGCTTTAAAATCTGCTTTCTTTCAAACTCCACTTTAAGATTTTTGCCTACGAAAGTTTCTATGGCATGAAGAATCTTGTGTATTTGTGCAGCGGTGAATTCGCTGTCGCTTACATATTCTATTTTAAACCGATCTGGATGAGTCTGAACAATAAGAAATTCTTTAATGCTGCCGGCGTCTTCAATTATAGATTTTGTAACGTAGTAAAAGGTTAGGCCGGGAACTACCTTTCCGTTTGCAAGTTTTGCCACATCGTTGGTTCTTCCGGTTAATTTTTCCAGGATCGGGCGTTTTATAGTGCTTTTTGAAGAGAGCATTCCAGTGTCGCCAATATCATAACGAATCATTGGGTGAGCCTGATTGTAGAGCGATGTGATAACAATCCTGCCTTCCTGGCCAAAAGGAAGGGCGCGGTTATTTTCATCTAAGACCTCTATAAAAAGGCTTTCTGAATTTACAACCCATTCGCCGGCGGTATTTTCAAAAGCTATTAATCCCACCTCGCTGGCGCCGTACTCGTTCACTACCGGAACTCCGAAAGATGCTTCAATTAATTTCTTATCGTTTTCAAAAAGCTTTTCAGAGGTTACTATACAAATCTCAAGGCTCGGGCAAAGTTGTTTCAGAATTACCTGTTTCTTTTGTAGAAATTTCGCAAAAAGCAGGATGGCACTGGTATAACCGATTATATAATGGAAACTCGATTTTTTGAAACGATCGAGAAAGGCCTGCATTTTTTCATCGCTTAGGTAAAAAACGTTAAATCGCCGTCGCAGGCTCATTC
>JBAVQO010000309.1:0-1556 GCA_049694135.1 Gillisia sp.
CAAAAATAGGTAACAACAGCCTATTTATGTTGGTAATATTAGATTTACAATCCTCGAATAACGGCTTATCTTCTTTGCTGAAAAGTTCGTATCCACCATGTCGTTGAAAGTCGATGTTTGCATCGCCCAGATTATTTCTTAACAATTCCAGACCTGCTATGCGCTGTTCTATAATTTGAAGCACTTCCGCTTCAGAATGGCTTTCAAGATCATCTAATATTTCTGAAAGGCTGCCAAAACAGGCGAACCCCGCGTTTTTGGTGCTGGCCCCATTGGGCAATAATCCGCGCTCCAAAATTAGAATATTGGCTTCGGGAAAGCGTTCTTTTAAGCGCAATGCGCAGTTAAGGCCGGTAATTCCGCTGCCGGCAATGGTGAAATCGATATTGGAAAGCCAGGAAGAATATTCCCAGTAAGAAAAATTCATACAGAAGATTTAGGACCAAATTACGGAAAGATTTTTAGAAATTTGGCCTTTGCGTTAGGGATTGCAGCGGTTAGCTCCCGCTTTTTAGCGGGACTAAAAGCGGAAAGCCCGGCCCCGCTTTTTCTGCGGGGAAACGCCCAAAAGAACCAAAAAAAAAATCCCGACGAAAATCGGGATTTTTAACTGTTATTGTTCATCTGCAGGTGGCGGATCCATTTTAAAGGTATCCATAAACGCAGTGGTATAATTGCCATCGATATAATTGGGGTCATCCATCAATTGCCTGTGGAAAGGAATAGTGGTTTTAACGCCTTCGATCACAAATTCATCGAGGGCGCGCTTCATTTTATTGATGGCTTCTTCGCGAGTTTGCGCAGTCGTGATCAATTTAGCGATCATGGAATCGTAATTGGGAGGAATGGAATAGCCACTGTAAACGTGCGTATCGATGCGCACCCCATGCCCGCCCGGAGCATGTAAATTGGTGATTTTACCGGGAGAAGGCCTGAAATTATTATAAGGATCTTCGGCATTTATCCGGCACTCTATAGAGCACAGTTGCGGGAAGTAATTTTTGCCCGAAATCGGTACTCCGGCTGCTACGAGAATTTGTTCCCGTATTAAATCGTAATCTATTACCTGCTCGGTAATGGGGTGTTCTACCTGAATACGGGTGTTCATTTCCATAAAGTAGAAATTGCGGTGCTTGTCTACCAAAAATTCTACGGTTCCCGCACCTTCATATTTTATGTATTCGGCAGCCTTAACGGCGGCTTCTCCCATCTGTTTCCGAAGTTTATCGGTCATAAAAGGCGAAGGGGTTTCTTCGGTAAGTTTTTGATGGCGGCGTTGTATGGAACAATCTCTTTCTGAGAGATGACAGGCTTTTCCGCTGCTGTCGCCTACAATCTGGATTTCGATATGGCGAGGCTCTTCAATAAGCTTTTCCATATACATTCCATCATTTCCAAAAGCAGCTCCGGCTTCCTGACGGGCAGAATCCCAGGCGGCCCTAAGATTTTCTTCCTTATAGACAGCACGCATTCCTTTCCCACCACCTCCGGCAGTTGCCTTCAGCATGACGGGAAAGCCCATATCTTTTGCAACTTTTAAACATTCTTCGTAATCC
>JBAVQO010000310.1:0-8874 GCA_049694135.1 Gillisia sp.
GGTAAGGAATACATAATCAAAGTAAAAACCAGGCACCAGACCAGTTTCATCAGCTAAGTTTATTGTTTAACTTTCTAAGTTTTATAGCGGTTAAAACTCTTTTTGTATAAAGGGGAAAGTCCGCATTGATAAGCCATCCGAAATAGCCGGGCTCTTCTTCCAGAATAACTTCCACACACTTTCCTTTGAACTTTCCAAAAGCAAAAACCTCTTTTCCTTTTTTATCGAAAGCTATAAACCCTGCGAAATCGGCGAAATTTTTTCTGGAGCTGAATTTGGAAAGCCATGACACATCGTTTTCCAACTCATCATATCTTTCGAGCTGGCTTTTTAAAACTTCGTAAGTAGCATCAGTATCTGCCTCTGCAGAATGCGCCCCTTCAAGCTCTTTTCCGCAGTAGAATTTATAAGCGGCACTCAGGGTGCGCTGCTCCATTTTATGAAAAATGGTCTGCACATCTACAGAATGCAGGTTTTTCAAGTCAAAATCGATCTCTGCCCGTAGCAATTCTTCAACCAGCAAAGGAATATCGAAACGGTTAGAGTTGTAACCGCCAAGATCACAATTGCGAATCATCTCGTAAACTTTGGGAGCCAGTTCTTTAAAAGTAGGCTCATTAGCCACTTTTTCATTCGAAATACCGTGAATTTTAACTACTTCCGCAGGAATTTTCATTTCAGGATTCACCAACCAGGTCTTGCTTTCTTTATTTCCGTTCGGAAAAACCTTCAAAATTGATATTTCCACAATGCGGTCCTTGCAAACATTGGTACCTGTGGTCTCCAGATCAAAAAAGCAGATAGGTCTTGTGAGTTTTAATTCCATGATATGTGTTGAATTTATTGCAAAGATACTATTATTTTCTAGCTGCTTTAGGCTGCACTTCTGAATAAAAATCAACAAAAAAGAGGCTTTCTGCAATGAAAGCCTCTTCAATTTATTAAAATCCTATTTCTATTAAAAATCTCTGTTTTTATCGAAAGATTCAAGGTATTGAGCCACACGTTGCACAAATTGCCCGCCCAACGCGCCATTCACCACACGGTGATCATAACTGTGTGACAAGAACATTTTATGACGAATGCCAATAAAATCTCCTTCGGGAGTTTCAATTACAGCCGGAACCTTTCGTATAGCTCCTAAAGCCAGGATTCCCACCTGGGGCTGGTTGATTATGGGCGTACCCATAATACTGCCAAAGGTTCCCACGTTGGTAACCGTATAAGTACCTCCCTGGATATCGTCGGGTTTCAGTTTGTTTTGTCGGGCACGATTTGCAAGGTCGTTTACTGTTTTTGCGAGCCCGGTAAGATTAAGCGTATCGGCATTTTTTATGACCGGCACAATTAGATTCCCATCGGGAAGGGCTGCTGCCATTCCAAGATTGATGTTTTTCTTTTTGATTATTTTATCTCCATCTACCGAAATATTCATCATAGGAAAATCTTTCAGCGCTTTTACTACGGCTTCAAAAAATATGGGTGTAAAAGTGAGTTTTTCGCCCTCTCTTTTCAGAAATTCGTTCTTGTGTTTATTTCTCCAGTTCCAGATATTGGTAACATCTACTTCTATAAACGACTGCACATGAGCAGAAGTCTGGTTGCTTTCTACCATATGGTGGGCAATCATTTTACCCATTCGGCTCATTTCAATTACCTCATCTTCTCCATTTACAGAAACGGGTACCGGTTGTTGTTTTACTGCCGGTTCGATATTTCTGGTATCGGGACTTTTTCCTTTTGCAGCAGAAGATTTTTCAGTTTTTCCGCGATTTTCAACATACCCTAAAATATCATCTTTGGTAACGCGGCCATCTTTTCCGGTACCGCTGATAGCTTCCAGTTCTTCAAAAGATATTCCTTCTTCTTTGGCGATGCTCTTTACAAGAGGAGAATAAAAACGGTCTGAATCTGAAAAATTTTCTGAAGGAGATTGTGTAGCTTCTTTGGCAGTCTCTACTCGCGATGCTGCTTCTTTTATACAAGAATCCTCGGCGCTTTCTTCTACTACTTCTTCTTCTGAAGAGTCGCTTTCACCTTCGGTTTCAATAATAGCAATAGTTTGTCCTACCTGCACTACATCGTCAGGCTCAAAAAGTTTTTCCACGAGCTTTCCATCTACTTCGCTGGGAACTTCGCTATCTACTTTATCTGTAGCGATTTCCAGCACTGCCTCGTCTGCCTCAATGGTGTCTCCAACTTCTTTTAACCAGGTGGTGATGGTTGCTTCTGCAACGCTCTCCCCCATTTTAGGTAACTTTAGTTCAAATTTTGCCATATTCTTATTTCAAAGATGTTTTTTATTAACCTTGTTGCGAAATTACTCATTTTTAACCTTTATCAATATTAAATATTCAATAAAATTATTGGCTATATTTATTCTTCCGAAGAAAATAAATGAGCGATTCGGGTAAATTTACAATTTAGTAGCCTGAAAAAAAAAGAAACCGCAGGAATGGCCAGGCTAGCTTTTAAGGGAATTCTCGAAAGGAACCCGGTTTACAATACTTCGACCAAGGGTAACCTCATCGGCATATTCCAGCTCGTCGCCCACCGAAATTCCACGGGCAATGGTAGAAGATTTCACCGGCACTCCTTCCAGCTGCTTAAAGATATAAAAATTGGTGGTATCTCCTTCCAGGGTGCTGCTTAAGGCAAAAATAATCTCTTCAACCTGCCCGGACTTCACCTTGTTTATGAGAGATGAAATGGTAAGCTGGGAAGGACCAATTCCGTCCATCGGGCTTATTTTGCCGCCCAACACATGATATAGACCACGATACTGACTGGTATTTTCGATAGCCATGACATCCCGAATATCTTCAACCACACATACTATTTCGCGAATTCGATTAGGACTGGAACAAATATCGCAGATTTCGCTATCACTTATATTATGGCAATTTTTGCAGAGTTTTATGTCGTTTCGCAAAGTGGTTAAAGCTTCAGAAAGAAGCTGTGTTTGCTGTGGCGGTTGTTTTAAAAGATGTAAAACCAGTCGCAAGGCCGTTCTTTTACCGATCCCCGGCAATTGAGACATTTCGTTCACCGCCTGCTCCAATAATTTCGATGAAAAATCCATAGCTCAAAATTACATAATTTTACGGCAAGTGCCATATTCAAGTGCAGGAACTGCAAAAAAACAATCCCGCCCCTGCACGATTTGAAAATCGGGCTCTTCCTGAGAGGAGACAAAGGAAAATCTCTAGCATACAAGTTGTATATTCTTAAATTGAAGGTTTTATTTGTATTTTGGCCACGAAAATTTTCCTTATGCAACCCATTTATATTCTACTGCTTATTGCGGCCTATTTTGGGGTCCTAATTCTGGTTTCCCTGTTAACAGGAAAAAATTCGACCAATAACACATTTTTTAAAGCAGATCGCGAATCTCCATGGTACGTGGTGGCTTTTGGAATGATTGGAGCATCCCTGAGCGGAGTAACTTTTATTTCGGTTCCCGGGTGGGTCGAGGCCAGCCAGTTCAGTTATATGCAGGTGGTGTTAGGTTACGTATTGGGCTATATCGTGATTGGTACAGTGTTAATGCCTCTGTATTACCGGATGAATCTTACTTCCATCTACAGTTACCTGGAAAGCAGATTTGGCAGGTATTCTTACAAAACAGGGGCATCGTTTTTTCTTCTCTCCCGGGTAGTAGGCGCCAGCTTCCGCCTCTTTTTAGTTGCTAACGTTCTACAGCTTATTTTGTTCGATGCGCTGGGAATTCCTTTTTGGGCAACCGTAGTGATGACCATTGCCCTTATCTGGTTATATACTTTTCGCTCCGGGATAAAAACCATTGTTTATACCGATACCCTGCAAACTCTTTGTATGCTCATTGCCGTGGGAGTTAGTATTTATTATGTTTCTGAAGATCTCGGGATTCAAAGTGCAGATCTTGTAACACATATCGCCAACAGCAACTTCTCTAAAATTTTCTTTTTTGATGATTTAAAAAGCGCCGATTATTTCTGGAAACAATTTATTTCAGGAGCTTTTATCGCGATTGTAATGACTGGTTTAGATCAGGATATGATGCAGAAGAACCTCACCTGTAAAAATTTGAAGGAAGCGCAAAAAAATATGTTCTGGTTTACCATTGTTCTGGTTTTCGTAAATTTTTTCTTTATGGCGCTGGGAGTTCTGTTAACCGAATATGCTGCAGCGAATAGCATAGGCGCTTCTAAAGATGATTTATTTCCTGTAATTGCTACCCAAAGTGGCCTGGGAACAGGAATCGCGGTGTTTTTTATTTTAGGAGTCATTGCGGCCGCGTACAGCAGTGCAGACAGTGCGCTTACCTCGCTTACCACCTCTTTTAGCATCGATATAATGGAGATTGAAAAAAGATTTTCGGCGGCTAAGCAGGAAATTCTTAGAAAAAGGATACACATCGGCACCTCCATGGTATTAATCCTGGTTATTATCAGCTTTAAATACCTTATTCAAGACGAGAGTGTGATTGCGAAGTTATTTGTTTTTGCAGGATATACTTATGGTCCTTTGCTGGGGTTGTACAGCTATGGGCTCTTTACAAAATGGCAGGTAAAAGATAAATTCGTACCCATTATCGCCGTTCTTTCGCCCGTTCTGTGTTATATAATAAGCAGCAACAGCCTGCGCTGGTTCGGGTTCGAATTCGGTTTTTTTGTCCTAATCTTAAATGGTTTTTTAACCTTTTTGGGACTAATACTGGTTCGTAGAAAGCATCACTAAAGTACAGGCTACTTCTATTTCAATAGCATTTTTTTGAAGAATTTCGAAGAAAGCAGGATTCTCGGTGCCGGGATTAAAAATTACCCTTTCCGGGTGTAAGGAAAGAATATATTCATAATATTCTACCTGCCGTCGAGGATTTAAATAAAGGGTGACGCTGTGGATATCTTCAAAGTTTTTTGGCTCGGTTTCTATTTTTACACCTGCCACTTCCCCCGGTTTTAAACCAACAGCCACCACCGGCTGGCTTTTTGCCACCAAACGTTTTATGGCCAAATTCGAATAGCGCGCCGGATTGAGGGAAGCTCCTAAAACTAATGTTTTTTTCTTCATAACCCAAAGTTAAGATTTAAGCGCAAGTGTAACAAATTGTATTGGCAGAAGTCTTTAGTAAGGAAGGCAAAAAATGAACAGGCTTTGATGGTGTGCTTGTTCGTTACAACTTTCCGAAACCCATCTGTAAAAAGATGGGTTTTTTTATTTTTTTAGAAAAAAATGTAACATTTCGCCAGTTGGCTCGTCTTTTAAATAGAGACTTTCTTCGGAAAGCTTTTTTTAATCATCAATATTATGCATTACAAGATACCTTTTAATGCATTGTCATCATCAAAATCAGTCAAAAAATGAAACAGTTATTTTTAATTTTAAGTTTGTTCTGCGCGTCACTGAGCTTTTCTCAGGCTTCTAAAGAAGCAGTATTGGGACAGATTTCGGGAACGGTTATAGACAAAGATCAAAAGGAGCCTGTACCTTATGCCACGGTTATCATCAACAATTCCGAAGGGAAACTTGTAACCGGCGACAGTACTCAGGAAGACGGAAGCTTCATCATTAAAAATGTTCCTGCCGGCACCTATACATTTCAGGTACAGTTTATAGGCTATAAAACCTATTCTAAACAAATACAAATTGAATCCGGTGGCAACCTGGTAGAAATGGGCACTGTTTATCTGGAACAAAATGCCACTGCACTGAATGATGTGAACATCGTGGCGGAGCGTTCTACCATTGAACAAAAAATTGACAGGAAAGTTATAAACGTGGGAAAAGATCTCACCACCGCGGGGGCATCTGCTTCCGACATAATGCAGAATTTACCCACACTCTCTGTCGACCAGGACGGAAATATCTCGATGCGCGGGAACAGCAATGTTCGTGTTCTGCTAGATGGCAAACCTACCAATATTCCGGTGGCTCAACTGCTTAAACAAATTCCCAGCACTTCAATAAAAAGCATTGAGCTTATTACCAATCCTTCGGCTAAATACAATCCGGAGGGAATGAGCGGGATCATAAACATTATTCTTCGCAAGGATTCCAATTTGGGTTTTAATGGAAATGTAAACGCGGGTGCTAATCTCGGTAAAAATTCAAGAGGAAACGGTTCGCTGGATGTAAATTACCGGCCCGGAAAAGTGAATTTTTTCACCAGCCTTGGCACCAATTTCGGGAAACGAAGCAACCGTGGAGTTATAGACAATTATACTAATAATACCAGGACAGATCTGTATATTCTTCAGGATAACCGCTCGTACCTCTACAAAGTGGGCATGGATTTTTACATGAACGATAAAAACACCTTTTCTGTGTATACCAATCAGAATAGATTTTCTGGAAAAACTTCTGGAAGCACCGATGTGATTTTTCTTCAAAATGATTTTCCCAACATCTACCAGGATTTTAGAATGGACAACAATAATACCTCTTCCACCTATAACTTCGATTATAAGCATAAGTTCAAAAAAGAAGGACACAACCTGGAATTCGAAGCCGATTATAATCATATAACCGATAGTGAAAATGCCTTCAATACTTTTAGCGGCAACCCCGATTACCAGGATTATAATGATAATGTGGATGGCGGAATCGAAAACACTACTCTAAACCTGGATTATGTAAATCCTTTAAGTGAGAAGTCGAAATTAGAAATGGGAGCGGAAGCAAGGATTCGTAATTCCAGGAACAATTATATCACGACCAATACCAATTTCCAGGACAGCAGATATAAGTACAACAACAGCATTTATTCCTTTTATACCACTTTTGGCCAGTCCCTTGGGAAATGGGCATATCAATTTGGAGCGCGTTTAGAAAAATATGATGTGGAAGCCATTTTAGACGGAAATCAGGTTTATACTGATGATTACCTGACCGTTTATCCTTCAGCATTTTTATCTTACCAGGTTTCTGAAATGAAAACCGCGCAGTTGAGTTTCAGCAGAAGAGTAGATCGCCCCAGCTTAAGTCAGGTAAATCCGGTAAGAGAATTCAGTTCGCCGCGAATTACAGTACAGGGAAATCCGGAGCTGAATCCACAATTCACCAATTCTGTAGAATTCAATTTCACCAATAACTTCAATAAAGGAAACTTTACAGCAGGTGTTTTTTACAGGGATATTCAAAAGGAGATAAATCAAACAATTGTTGAAGATTCTGAAGATCCTTCGAAATTACTACTTACTTATACCAATGGTTCCAACAATTCCGCTTTTGGAGCAGAGGTTTCCGGAAGTTATAAACCGGTAAAATGGTGGAATATTAGTCCCAGCCTTGAATTTTACAGCCGCAATATTCGCGGGATCATCGCCGCACAAGATGTAGAAGTTAACAGCACAGCTTTTCACGCGAGAGTAAATCAGAGTTTTACTGTAAACGATAAACTTACTCTGCAAGTTTTCGGTTTTTATCGCAGCCCGGAGCGGGAACTTCAATTTAAATCGGACGAAATGTATTTTGTAAATGCAGGTGCGAAATATAGCATTTTAAAAGATAAAGGAACGCTAAGCCTTTATTTCAACGATATATTTAAAACACAGAAATTCGCTTTCCATACTCAATTGCCAAACCAGCAGTACGGAAGGTTCAATCCGGAAACACAGAATGTGTATGTGGGCTTCTCCTACAGGTTTGGAGGAGGAAAAAATACCGCCTTACGCCGAAAAAACCGTGATGAGAATGAGAAAAATGGAGGCGGAATCTTATAAAAGTTTGTTTTAATTTGTTTGGTTAGTTAGTTAAAGAGGCGGTTGAAAATAGCCATTCAACTGCCTCTTTTTATTTCTGAAGATGTTGCCTCACTAGTTTTTACCATTCAATGATCGCACTTGCCCAGGTAAATCCACTACCAAAGGCCGCCAGGACAACAATATCGCCATCTTTTATCTTACCTTCTTCCCAGGCTTCTGTTAAAGCAATGGGAATTGAAGCAGCGGTGGTATTTCCATATTTCTGAATATTATTATGGACCTGACTATCCTTCAATTTGAACTTTTGCTGAACAAACTGTGAAATCCTAAGATTCGCCTGGTGCGGAATTAACATATCGATATCCTCTATCTCCAGTCCGTTCGCCTTTAACCCCTCAAGAATCACCTCGGAAAATCGCTGGACGGCATTTTTAAAAACAAACTGCCCATTCATATACGGGTAATAAGGAATATCTTCTCCCTGCGGATTTTCTTTAATAATCTGCGGCACCCAATATTCTGTACTCGGTGCTCTCAACGATAATTCCAGGGCGTGTTTACCTTCAGAATGAAGATGAGTAGAAAGTATACCCTGGCTATGATGCTCACTTCGGGTGAGAACTGCCGCACCTGCGCCATCTCCAAAAATCACCGACACCGATCTTCCGCGAGTTGTAAAATCCAGGCCGCCGCTATGATTTTCGCTTCCAATTACCAGTATATTCTTATACATTCCGGTTTTAATGTACTGATCTGCCACAGAAAGTGCATAAATAAATCCGCTGCACTGGTTTCTAACATCTAAAGCGGGGCAGGTATCGATTTCCAGCATCTCCTGGATCTGAACCCCGCAGCCGGGAAAATAATAATCCGGGCTTAAGGTGGCAAAAACAATAAGTTCTATCTCATCCTTAGAAATTTTAGCTCGTTCCAGGGCAATTTTTGCAGCTTTCGCTCCCATTACGGCCGTGGTATTGCCATCGCCCTTTTTTATATGTCTTCTTTCCTGAATTCCCGTTCGTTCCTGTATCCAGGCATCATTGGTGTCCATAAGTTTAGACAAATCCTCGTTGGTCACCACATTTTCCGGGACATATTTTCCCAGCCCCGCTATTTTTGAATGATACATAATCTGATTATATTAAATACTTCCTTTTTAAAGATAGCAAAGATAACTCAATAAAAAGGG
>JBAVQO010000311.1:0-7649 GCA_049694135.1 Gillisia sp.
GATTTTATTTACGCCATTATTGTTGAAGAAATGGGGCTGGTAGGTGCCTTTGGCGTTATGCTTGCCTATTTATTGATATTATTCAGAATTGTAATTATTGCTACCAAGGCCAACAGTATCTTCGGAAAACTTGTAGTAATGGGAGTAGGACTGCCTATTGTATTTCAGGCATTGGTAAATATGGGTGTCGCGGTAGAACTTTTTCCGGTTACAGGCCAAACATTGCCCCTGGTGAGTAGCGGTGGTTCTTCGATCTGGATGACGTGCCTTGCCCTAGGAATTGTTTTAAGTGTAAGCGCTAAACGCGAAGAGATAAAACTTTCCGAAGAAAAAGAAGAAGAGAATCCCTTAGATATTTTAAGCGAAGCTATATGAAGCAGCCACTAAAAATAATAATATCGGGCGGCGGAACTGGAGGCCATATTTATCCGGCAATTTCTATTGCCGATGAGCTCATGCGCCGTTATCCCGATGCCGATATTTTATTTGTGGGTGCTAAAGACAGGATGGAAATGGTGAAAGTGCCGCAGGCGGGATATAAAATAATTCCGCTGTGGATCTCGGGAATCAATAGACAATCGCTTCTTAAGAATCTCAATTTTCCGCTCAAATTAATCAGCAGTCTCTGGGATTCTTATAAAATTATTAAAGATTTCAAACCCGATGTGGTTATTGGAACAGGCGGTTTTGCAAGCGGCCCTTTGTTGAAGGTGGCCAATTCAAAAGGTATTCCCACACTTATTCAGGAACAAAATTCCTTTCCGGGAATTACCAATAAGTTGCTGGCAAAAAAGGCCGATATTATTTGTACGGCCTACGACAATCTGGAGGGATATTTCCCTGCGGAAAAAATTCGAAAAACAGGAAATCCCGTCAGGAAAGATATTCTGGAAATCAGCGGGAAAATCGAAGAAGCCAGAGAATTTTTTAAGCTGGATAAAAAGAAGCAAACCCTTTTGGTTTTGGGCGGCAGTTTAGGAGCGCGCAGGATAAACGAGTTAATGGAAGCTTTTAAAGATTTCTTTGAGCAGAAGAAAATTCAGGTGATCTGGCAAACCGGTTCCTTGTATTACGAACAGTATAAAAAATTCAACAGCGATTACATTCAGACTCACGCTTTTCTTAACAGAATGGATTTGGCCTATGCGGCGGCAGATATAATTATTTCGCGGGCCGGGGCGGGCAGTGTTTCTGAATTATGCCTTGTAGGTAAGCCGGTGCTTTTTATTCCTTCGCCGAACGTCGCAGAAAATCATCAAGCTAAAAACGCCATTGCGGTTGCAGATAAGGGAGCAGCTTATGTGTTGAATGAAAAGGACCTGGCGCAAAAATTTGAGGAGACCATTCGCCTGATCCTGGAATCTGAAAAAGTCCAGAAAGATTTATCAGAAAATATTAAAACACTGGCTTTGCCAGATTCAACCTCTGCGATCGTAGATGAAGTGGAAAAATTAATTAACAAACGAGTTCCGAAGTAAAGAATTCTTCAGGATATAATATGAATCAGTTTAAGAACATAAAAAACTTTTATTTTATCGGCATTGGCGGGATAGGAATGAGTGCGCTTGCGCGATATTTCAATGCGCAGGGGAAACATGTGGCCGGGTACGATAAAACCCCTTCGGTTTTAACAGCAAAGTTACAGGCTGAGGGAATAGAAGTGATTTATGAAGATGCTGTCCTGGAAATTCCGCCACACTTCAGAAACAATGAAAATACACTGGTGATTTATACCCCTGCGGTGCCGAAGGATCATTCTCAATATAACTGGTTTTTAAGCCATAATTTCAAGGTTAAAAAAAGAGCCGAGGTATTGGGAATAATTACCAAAGGCATTTATACCATGGCCGTTGCCGGCACCCACGGTAAAACTACGACCACGGCCATCCTCGCTCATTTGCTAAAGGAAACCGGAGTAAAAGTTACCGCTTTTTTAGGTGGAATCAGCGAGGATATACAGAGCAATCTTATTATGCAGGGCGATGATGTAATGGTGGTGGAAGCCGATGAATTCGACAGGTCTTTTTTGCATCTTTCACCCAACCTCGCCGCCATAACATCTATGGATGCAGATCATTTGGATATTTATGGCGATGCTGCAGAACTTCAGAACACCTTCAGAAGTTTTGCTGAACTCGTGCCAAAAGATGGACAGCTTTTTATTAAGAACGGACTTCCGCTTAAAGGAAAAACCATAGGAATTGAAGACAATGCAGATTATTCTGCACAAAATATACAGGTTGTCAATGGTTCGTACCATTTCGATCTGCATACCCCGACAAATGTGATTACAGGTTTAAAATGTTCGCTTCCCGGCAAACATAATTTACAGAATGCTATAACAGCCCTGGCAATGGTTCTTCACCATAGTTCCCCAACAGGTGATCTTGCCAGGGCTTTATATAGCTTTAAAGGTGTGAAACGTCGGTTTTCTTACAGAATAAAAAATCAGGGTTTTACGCTAATAGACGATTATGCACATCATCCTGCCGAAATCGCGGCCGTGCATCAGGCGGTGCGGGAAATGCATCCGGATAAAAAGGTGTTGGCAGTTTTTCAGCCTCACTTGTTTAGTCGAACCAGAGATTTTGCCCAGGAATTCGCCGATAGTCTTAGCAAATTCGATGAGATTTTATTGCTGGATATCTATCCGGCGCGAGAAAAACCTGTTGAAGGAATATCTTCAGAATGGTTATTACAAAAAATAGCGAATCCACATAAACAATTGATTTCTAAAGCGCAATTATTTGGTGAGGTCAAAAAAACAGATTGTGAAGTTGTTGTAATGATGGGAGCGGGCGATATAGGAGAAGAAGTGGTTAAACTTGAAAAAGCTTTGACCGATGAAAAATAAAATTAACTACATAAAAGCTCTGTTGTTATTGTGCCTTGTGGTTTTTGCCTATGGATTCGCCGAAAAGCGTAATAATAACCGCAAATTGAACAGAATTGAGATACGTTTTACGAAGTCTCAGAACTTATATATCACCGAAGAAGCGGTTAATAAATTGTTAATACAAAATGATGTAGCCGTTACGAGTGAAGGTAAAGAAACTTTAGATTTGAATAAGGTAGAAACCGCACTGGATAAGAATCCAATGATTGAAAATGCTGAAGTTTTCCTTACCCTGAACGGAACTTTAAAAACAAAAATCAGTCAACGGCAACCAATTGGAAGAGTTATTGGAAATTCTTCTTTTTATGTGGATAGATTAGGGGTGAAAATGCCTCTTTCGAATTATTATTCGGCAAGAGTTCCCATTTTGGAAGGAGTTAACGAAAAAGAGATAAAAGAAGTGTATCCATTGCTAAAATATATAAAAAACGATCTTTTTCTAACTCAGCATATCACAGCCATTGAGCGCACGCCAAAAGGATATTATGAATTGAAATTAAGGCAATTCGATACCCGCCTTTCCTTTGGAAAAGCGGAAAGAATAGAACAGAAGTTTAATAATTTCAAAGCTTTTTATAAAAAAGCCATGAAAGATACATTAATGGATACTTACAAAGTGGTGGATTTACAATTTGGGAATCAGGTTGTATGCACTAAAAAATAAGTTATGGAACACAATGACGATATAGCAGTAGGACTGGATATTGGAACCACCAAGATCGTGGCCATGATCGGGCGCAAGAACGAATATGGCAAAATGGAGATCATTGGGATTGGTAAATCCAAAAGCCTGGGGGTGCACCGCGGGGTGGTAAACAATATCACCCAAACCATACAGTCTATACAACAGGCTATACAGGAGGCAGAAGCAGATTCCGGATTAAAGATTGAAGAAGTAGTGGTAGGAATTGCCGGACAACATATCAGAAGTTTACAGCACAGCGATTACATCACCCGTCCCAACCCCGATGAGGTAATAGATGCCGATGATATTTACACGCTTTGCAACCAGGTGCATAAACTGGTAATGCTTCCGGGTGAAGAAATAATTCATGTACTTCCGCAGGAATTTAAAGTGGATGGACAGGCAGAAATAAAGGAACCCATTGGAATGTATGGTGGCCGTTTAGAGGCTAATTTCCACGTGGTGGTTGGTCAGGTTTCCTCCATCAGGAATATCGGCCGCTGTGTAAAAAGTGCCGGTCTGGAACTTTCTGCAGTAACTCTGGAGCCTTTGGCTTCTGCAAATGCGGTTTTGAGTCAGGAAGAAAAAGAGGCCGGAGTGGCACTTATCGATATAGGAGGCGGAACCACCGATCTTGCCATTTTTAAAGACGGGATAATCAGGCACACCGCAGTAATTCCTTTCGGGGGAAATGTGATTACCGAAGATATTAAAGAAGGTTGTTCCATTATTGAAAAGCAGGCAGAATTGCTTAAAATAAAATTCGGATCTGCCTGGCCGGGAGAAAACAAAGACAACGAAATTGTTTCTATTCCCGGACTTCGCGGCAGAGAACCCAAAGAAATCACGCTTAAGAATTTGTCTAAAATTATTCACGCCAGGGTAGTGGAAATTATTGAGCAGGTTTATCTTGAAATCAAGAATTACGGTCATGAGGAGCAAAAGAAAAAACTTATTGCCGGAATGGTGCTTACAGGAGGTGGGGCACAGCTCAAGCATTTAAAACAATTGGCCGAATATATTACCGGTATGGATACCAGAATTGGGTATCCCAACGAACATCTGGCTGGCAACAGCGATTCGGAAACCACCAGCCCACTGTATGCCACTGCCGTGGGATTGGTTTTAAACAGCCTTGAACAAAAAAACACACGATATCAGCAACAGGCGAACCTAAAGGAACCTGAGCCTGTGGAAAATGATGCTGAAGAAAATGCTTCAGAAGGAAATGAAGAGGAACAGACCCGGCCAATTTCAAAAGCTCCTAAAAAGACCATTTTTGACAAATGGGCCGAAAAATTTAAAGACTTTTTAGACAACGCAGAATAACAAAATATAGAACCAGTAAAACAGGATTTATGAGCAGTACAGACTTCGAAAATATCGCTTTCGACCTACCCAAGAACCAATCCAATGTGATTAAGGTGATTGGAGTTGGAGGTGGTGGTAGCAACGCAATCAATCATATGTTCCAGCAGGGAATAAAAGGAGTGGACTTTGTGATTTGTAATACAGATGCCCAGGCACTCGAAAACAGCACCGTTCCCAACAAAATTCAGCTAGGGGTTAGCCTTACCGAAGGATTGGGAGCCGGAGCCAACCCGCAGATAGGCGAGCAGGCCGCGGAGGAGAGCTTCGAGGAAATAAAGCGCATGTTGGACACCAATACTAAAATGGTGTTTATCACCGCCGGAATGGGAGGAGGAACCGGAACGGGTGCAGCTCCTGTAATTGCCAAACAGGCCAAGGCAATGGATATTCTAACGGTTGGTATTGTCACCATTCCCTTTCAGTTCGAAGGAAAAATGCGAAACGAACAGGCGCAATTAGGAGTTGAAAATTTGAGAAGGCATGTAGATTCTCTCATTGTAATAAACAACAACAAACTTCGGGAAGTGTATGGAAATCTCGGTTTTAAAGCCGGTTTTTCTAAGGCCGATGAAGTTTTGGCAACTGCTTCCCGTGGTATAGCCGAAGTTATTACCCATCATTATACCCAAAATATTGACCTTCGCGATGCTAAAACTGTACTTAGCAACAGCGGAACTGCCATTATGGGATCTGCCGCCGCGTCTGGTTCTAATCGCGCGAACGATGCCATTATTAAAGCTCTTGATTCTCCTTTGTTGAATGATAATAAAATTAAAGGGGCCCAAAATGTATTACTGCTTATAGTTTCGGGTTCTGAAGAAATAACCATAGACGAAATAGGGGAAATTAACGATCATATTCAGAATGAAGCCGGCCACAGCGCCAACATCATTATGGGGGTTGGAGAAGATGAAAACCTTGAAGACGCCATTTCTGTAACCATCATCGCTACGGGATTTAACGTAGAGCAGCAAAATGAAATCGTAAACACCGAAACAAAAAAAATAATCCACACTCTTGAAGATGAACAAAAGGCCGAGCACAACTTTGGGACCAACAAATTTGTGAAAGAATCTGCTCCTTCTTCAAAAAAGGAACAAAAAGCAGAGAAGATTGTGCACAGTTTAGATGAAGAGGAGGAGGACGATGAAGAACTGAATTATATAAACGACCTTTTAAGAACTCCCGCAAGAGCCAGGGATATCGAGGTTATTTATGAAGAAATTTCTGGTGAGGACGAAGATTTTGTTTTCACAGATTCTTCTGTTTCAGAAGAAGATAAAAATGTAGAGGTAAAGGCGAGTGAGGAAATAGAAGCGGAAGAAGATCAGTTTATGTTCACTTTCGATTTTCCGATCAATAAATCTGATGAAGAAAAACCAGAAGCCAAAAAAACTTCAGAAATAAAATCTGAAAAGCCCTCTTCAGAAAAGGAAGAAAAAGTTATTCATAAGCTGGACGATACGAAGGAAATGGAGGTAAATGAGCCGATAGAAATCATTCCCGTAACAGAAAGTTCTTCAACCGGAATAAAGCGATATAGTTTAGATGATTATATGGAGGTGGAGCAAATGCTTAAAAAGTCCAAACCGGTTGCAAAAAAACAGGAAACTGAAGAGGATATTGTTTTCGAAAAGAAAACGGTAGCACCACAGAAACCGGCACCCCATAGCGCTCCCGATGAGAATGACCCGTTCAACAATCCGATTCCGGACAGCGTAATCGAACGCGCTGCCGAAAGACGTTCAAAAATGAAGGAATTCAACTATAAATTCAGGAATAATGCCGCACAAATAGACGAAATAGAAAAACAACCCGCCTATAAGCGTGCTGGCATAGATTTGGATAACACAAAACCAGGAGAAGGAAAGCTTTCGAGAACAAGTTTGAGCAAAGATGAGAATGATGAGATTAAGTTTAGAAGCAATAATTCTTTTCTTCACGATAACGTAGATTAAAAAACAGATTTCTACCCCTTTATAAAGCCTGAAATTCTTTGGAGGATTTCAGGTTTTATTTTTATCTTCGCAATCCTTTTAAGATCCTTTATTATGAGTTTACAAGATGAGGTAATGACAGAGATGAAAGCAGCTATGCGTGCTAAAGATTCTGTGAAGTTGGAAGCATTAAGAGCCATAAAAGGACAAATTTTATTGGCGAATACCGAAAGTTCTTCAAAAGATGGATTATCGCAGGAGGAAGAATTGAAATTGTTACAAAAACTGGTAAAACAAAGAAAGGACAGTGCAGCCATCTATAAAGAACAGGGTCGCGAAGACCTGGCAGAACCGGAACTTGCCCAGGCAGCTGTAATAGAGCAGTTTTTACCTGAACAAATGAGTGAAGATGAGATTGCCAACAAGGTAGATGAAATTATTGCCAAAACAGGTGCCAGCGGAATGCAGGATATGGGAAAGGTAATGGGAATGGCATCTAAAGAACTGGCAGGAAAAGCCGATGGAAAGACTATTTCGATGATTGTAAAAAGGAAGTTAAGTTAGGTTCAAAGTTCAAAGTTCAAAGTTCAAAGTTCAAAGTTCAAAGTTCAAAGTTCAAAGTTCAAAAAAAGGGAATAAAGTAGGAAGATTTTTCGATTGTATGGAATAATGTTTTAATTTTCTGATAACTGATAACTGATAACTGATAACTGATAACTGATAACTGATAACTGATAACTGATAACTGATAACTGATAAC
>JBAVQO010000312.1:0-13188 GCA_049694135.1 Gillisia sp.
TTGGTAGGCAGGGTGTGGTTGGTACCGGAGGCATAATCGCCGGCACTTTCGGGAGTGTAATTTCCCACAAAAACCGAACCCGCATTTTCTATCCCATTGGTATAAAAATCTTCATTTTTACTGCAGATTATAAAATGTTCCGGTCCATATTCGTTGATCAGTTCCAGAGCGATATTATCATTTTCAACATAAATAAGCCGCGAATTTTCTATTGCTGCCGCGGCGATTTCCTTTCGAGGTAATTCCTTCAACTGTTTTTCAATTTCCTGTTCCACCTTATCCAGCAAATCTTTCGAGGTGGAAATAAGGATTACCTGACTGTCTTTCCCATGTTCTGCCTGGCTCAAAAGATCTGATGCGATAAATGCCGGATTGGAATCTTTATCTCCAACTACAAGCAATTCCGAAGGTCCTGCAGGCATATCGATAGCCACATGATATTTAGTGGCTAGCTGTTTTGCAACCGTTACAAACTGGTTCCCGGGACCAAAAAGTTTATATACCGCGGGAATTGTTTCTGTACCAAAAGTCATTGCCGCAATGGCCTGTATACCTCCAATTTTAAAAATTTTAGAAATTCCGCATATTTTGGCAGTGAAAAGAATTGCTGGATTGATTTCGCCCTTTTTATTGGGAGGCGTACACAGAATTATTTCTTTACATCCCGCGATTTTTGCCGGTACGGCCAACATTAAAATGGTAGAAAAAAGCGGTGCGGAACCCCCGGGAATGTATAATCCCACCTTTTGAATCGGGCGTTTCTCCTGCCAACAATTTACTCCGGCCATGGTCTCCACCTCTACTGCTGAAGATTTTTGAGCCGAATGAAAGCGCGAAATATTTTCTTTTGCGAGTAAAATAGCTTTCTTTAGTTCATCAGAAACCTTTTTTTCGGCGGCTTCCAATTCTTCTGAAGAAACTTCAAACCTGGAGAGTTTTATTCCGTCGAATAAATCGGTGTATTTGGTTACAGCTGCATCGCCTTTAGACTTTACTTCAGCAAAAATCTCGTTTACCGTAAACTCAATATCTTCTATCGTTTGTGTGGGACGTTGCAAAAATTCGCTCCACTCTTCTCTCTTCGGATTAATTATCGTTCTCATATCGCAAAAATTACATTACCATTTTTTCAATTGGCGCAACCAAAATTCCTTCTGCGCCCAATTCCTTTAACTGATGGATCATTTCCCAAAATCGCTCTTCCTGAAGTACCGTATGTACAGAACTCCAGCCTTCTTCCGCCAAAGGCAGCACTGTTGGGCTCCGCATTCCGGGTAAAAGTTTTATTATTTCCGGAAGTTTTTCGTTAGGAGCGTTCAAAAGCACATATTTTGAAGTGCGAGCATTCAGTACTGACTTTAGTCGAAACCTTAACTGATCAAGGATTTCTTTTCTTTCTGATGAAATTCCGGGAGAAACCGCGAGAACAGCTTCGCTCTGCAGCATCACTTCTACTTCTTTCAAATTGTTCTTAAAAAGAGTATTTCCGCTGGACACGATATCACAAATAGCATCAGCAAGGCCAATGTTTGGAGCAATCTCCACCGATCCATTAATAATATGAAGCTCGGCGGAGATTCCTTTTTTCTTTAAAAAGCCATTCAGCGTGTTAGGATAAGAAGTCGCTATTTTTTTTCCGTTTAGGTCTTCGATTCCCTTATATTTAAGCGACTTTGGGACGGCCAGAGAAACGCGGCATTTCGAAAAACCGAGTTTTTCGGCTCGAATAATATCCTGTCCTTTTTCTTCCAGCACATTTTCTCCTAAAATCGCAACGTCTACCACTCCATCTCTCAAATACTGCGGAATATCACCGTTTCGCAAGTACATAATCTCCAGCGGGAAATTCCTGGAAGTTGCCTTCAATTGTTCCTTTCCGTTGTCGATAGATATTCCAGCGTCTTTCAGGATCTTAAGAGAGTCTTCGTTAAGCCGGCCGGATTTTTGAACGGCAATTCTAAGTTTTTCTTTGTTCATTTTTTTTGAATTTTAAAGAGTAGTCTCAACAGGAAACAGAAAACCCGTCTGAGCTACTCAAACGGGTTTTTAATATGATGTTTAACTACATATCACAATCACCTCGCCTGAGCGCAGTACATATGATGATGGTGATGTAGTTGAATTGTTTTCATTTTCAGTTACAAAACTAGATATAAAATCTTGAATGAGCCAATACTTTTTTAATAAATTGAAGTTTAGTTTTAAATTATTTTAATCCAGACGAAATGGCAATCTAAAAAAAAATGCAGGAAATTAAATTAGGCCCCGATATTTTCTAATAAACCATTCTGCAGCAAGGCTTCCAATAAGAAGCGCAAGTAAAATTTTCCAGTCGATTAAAGAGGTGGTTTTTTTATGGCTTTTTTGCACGGGTTTAAATTCGCTGCCGGAAAGCAGTTGATTGATGATTTTATCTTTATCTCTAAGAAAATAGAGACCAGAATTATTTCTTTCTGCAAAAGCCTTCATCCTTGTATAATCTGCAGATGATGTTTGCTTCTCCAGATTAAATTCCAGCACCGAAAATTTTCCGTGTTTAGAAATTCCTGAAGTCTTTTCGGAAACAGTAAAAGAATATTCTCCCGGAGAAAGATTATTCAGTTTTGCCTGATATTTATTTTCTTCATTCAGCATAGGAGATTCAAAAACAAGTGAATCGTTTTTATAGACATTGATATCCATTTTCCCAGTCGGATCAAACACGTAGTTTTTATCGAAATACTGGGCATCTATTTCCACAGTTTCATCCTGCAGATAATAAGGTTTTGTGGTGAAAGTGAGTCTGTCTCTATTCTTTACGGAGGTTAGGAACTGAATGAGTTTTCCGAAGAAATCATCGAATTTCTCAAATGAGGAAGTCTGTTGAAAAGAAAAAGATCTCCATTTCCAGAAGTTTTCTCCCAGCAGCACTGCACTTTTTTGTGAATTAGTGGTAAAAGTAGCAAGCAAGGGCTCGCTTGTATTTAAGCCTTCGATTTTTTGATATAAGAGTGGATCCTTGTTTTGTGAAAACGACAATTTTCCGAAACTCTCTACCACAGGAGGAAAATCTTCAAAACCGATATTCTCGAATTGAAAGTCCTTAAAACCCGAATTATACACAGGCACGACTTCCTGTGTTTGTGTTGTAATCTCACGGCTGAAATTTTTCTGCACTGAATTCAGAAATTTCCAGTCGGTTTGCGTTCCGGTAATTACCAGATAATTTAAATTCTCTTCCTGAACCTTCTGAAAAAGTGATTGAAACTGATCATTCGGTTGGTAGAGTATAAATACCTGAAAATCTTTAAGTTCTGAAAAATTTAAATTTTTAATCAGTTCTATTTTTGCAGTACGCTGCTCGTTGCTTTCTATAGCTTTTTTTAAGGCTCCGAGATCCGGATGAACAAAAGAGGAAAGAATTAAAACCGAAGACTTTTCCTCAATAACATCAACCGCAAAAGACTGTTTATTGTTGGCTACATTTTTTTCTGAAGCAAGCGGAGAAAGCCTGGCGGTAAAAACATGAGAGCCAAGGCTGGAAGCCGGAAGTTCCAATTTCACGATCTCAGAATTCTTGTTTTTGTCCAGGTTTAGGTTTCGGGTGTAAATCGTTTTTTCGGACTCCTGGATCTCAAGGACAGCCGATCTTTTTTGAGCGCCTTTATAGTTCACAATGATCTCTACCGGAAATTTATTTTTGAGAAATGCATATTTGTTGGTGTTTAAATTGGCAATACTAATATCTTCAGAAGCCGTTGTGTCTCCAACGATTATAGGAAATAATACCGATTTTTCAGGAAGATTTGTGTACTGAAAGTCATTTCCGATATTTTGATTTCCATCGGTTAAAAAAAGAACAGCCGTGGGGCCCGAGAAATTGAGTTTTTTAAGCTCTTCCAGAACTCTTCCCTGATTTGTGCTTTTTTGATCGAAAGCAAGAGAATCTTTTAAAGAATAAAGATCACTTCCAAAGCGAAATGCCTGAAGATTGAATCGTTTTAAAAGCTTAGCATTGGAAAGGATCTCATTTTTAAAACCTCTCAAATTTTCTGCCTGCTGAAGATTTTTGATGCTTTGAGAGTCATCAAAAGCAACTATTAAATTCGGCTTTTCCAGATAAGTTTCTACACTCTGGATCGTGGGATTAAAAAGAAGCAATAACAAAATAAAAATCGAAACAAACCGCAGAACCGGCAAAATATACATGCTGTGATCCTTTTTATTCCGCCGGTCGAAATAACTGAAAAATACAAACCCCAGCGCCAAAATAGCCGCCAGGGTTATATATGAAATTTCAGAAAAATTCAAATTCGAATCAAAATTTAAAGTTCAAGGTGAAAGTTCTTCATATAAAATTCAACATTTAAAATTCAAAATTTCCTTTCTAACTCTGAATTCTGAACTCATAACTATTTTAAGTAAGCATTCCGCCATTAACCTGAAGTACCTGCCCGGTGATGTAGCTGCTAAGATCGCTTCCTAAAAAGACACAGGCATTCGCTATATCTTCGGGAGTTCCGCCTCTTTTTAAAGGAATGGCATCTCTCCAGCCTTCCACTGTTTTTTCGTCTAATTTAGCCGTCATTTCGGTTTCTATAAAGCCCGGAGCTATTACGTTGGTTCGTATATTTCTGGAACCGAGTTCTAAGGCCATGGATTTCGAAAACCCGATAATTCCCGCTTTCGAAGCCGCATAATTAGCCTGACCTGCGTTTCCTTTAACTCCAACTACAGAACTCATATTGATAATACTGCCGCTTCGTTGTTTTAGCATGGTGCGTTGCACCGCTTTCGTCATATTGAAAACAGATTTTAAATTGACGTCTATGACTTCATCAAAATCGGCTTCCGTCATTCTCATAAGCAGGTTATCTTTTGTTATTCCCGCGTTATTTACCAAGATATCGATTTGTCCAAAATCTGCAGCAACATCTTTTATCAATTTCTCGGCTTCTTCAAAACTGGCAGCATTGGACTGATAGCCTTTAGCTTTTACTCCAAATTTTTGTAATTCCTGTTCAAGCTCATTGGCAGCATTTACAGAAGAAGCATAGGTGAAAGCAACATTTGCTCCATGTTTTGCAAAAGTCTCGGCGATTCCTTTACCTATCCCCCGGCTACCACCTGTTATAATGGCATTTTTACCTTCTAATAATTTCATTAAAATGTTTTTTTATGGATTCTTTATCAAATATAATAAAACCCCCAGGCTTAAAAATAAATATCCTTCTGAATTCCCATTTTTGAGCTTTCAGAAGGATATTAAATGAGAAGTATGCAGTTTATTTTTTAAGAACTTCTGCTACTTTCTTACCTATTTCGGCAGGAGAATCCACTACGTAGATTCCATTTTCCCTAAGGATTTTCTTTTTAGCCTGGGCTGTATCTTCGCTACCGCCAACAATGGCTCCGGCGTGTCCCATAGTTCTTCCTGCGGGTGCAGTTTCTCCGGCAATAAAACCTATAACAGGTTTTTTATTCCCGTTTTGTTTTATCCATTTAGCTGCATCGGCTTCCAATTGTCCCCCAATCTCTCCAATCATCACAATTGCTTCGGTTTCCGGATCATTCATTAAAAGTTCTACAGCATCTTTTGTGGTAGTTCCTATTATAGGATCGCCTCCAATTCCTATGGCGGTAGTAATACCTAAGCCTTGTTTCACAACCTGATCTGCAGCTTCATAGGTGAGAGTTCCGGATTTAGAAACAATACCCACTTTTCCTTTTTTGAAAACAAAACCAGGCATAATTCCAACCTTTGCTTCGCCCGGGGTAATCACTCCGGGACAGTTAGGTCCAACAAGTCGGCAATCCTTATCTGTAATGTAGTCGTTAGCCTTGATCATATCGGCTACAGGAATACCTTCGGTAATTGTGATAATTACTTTTATTCCGGCTTCCGCAGCTTCCATAATGGCATCGGCGGCAAAAGCGGGCGGAACAAAAATAATAGATACATCGGCACCAGTTTCTTTTACAGCGTCTGCCACCGTATTAAAAACAGGTTTTTCAAGGTGCTTTTGTCCTCCTTTTCCGGGAGTAACACCTCCAACCACATTGGTTCCATACTCTATCATTTGTTCTGCGTGAAAAGTACCTTCACTACCAGTAAATCCCTGAACAATTACTTTTGAATCCTTATTTACTAAAACACTCATAGTTCTTCTTAATTTTTGCGATTACAAAAGTATGGTTTTATATATAAAACTTAAAGGGTTTTTGAAGGTTTACTCGTAAATCTCTCTACAATTAAAGACCGGACACCAAAAAAGTCAAATAAATGGAAGTGATCCCTGCCAGGTTTTAGAGTTTATCTAAAAAAAATAATTTTTGAATCACCTCTTCAAAATAGAAGAAATGATTTTTGAAGAGCAAAAAATTTATTTTTTGGGTGTGGAAATTACTGCAGATCCTGTGGCACCTGGCTTATTTGTGTTCCCTTGTAAAGCTGGCCATCTTTTATTTCCCAAATCGCCATAAAATGTCCCAGAGGGAATTCTTCATCTGGATTTTCTACTGTTTCTGCAAAAAAGGTGAAATTAAGGGCAACCTGATGATGTTCCTTTACAAGATTTTTTATCTCGGTGCGAAGAGATGCATAGGATTCTGACATTTCCCGGAAGTAAGTAAGCAGCGATTCCTTGTTCATTTTTCGAAATCCGGTAGTGCTATACCAATTTAACTCTACCTCCGGATGAAGACTTTTCTGAATAAATTCAGCATCTTCAACAAAATCTGCATTGTAAAAAGCCTGGACTAATTTCTTTTTGCTTAAACTCATAAATCTAATTTATCAATAATTTTCGGAAGTTTTCGAAGCATGGCATATTCTTTTAACTTGGCTCTCGCTTCTCCAAATGGTGTACCCCAATAAGTGGTATTTTCTTCAGTGTCTTTAGAAACCCCTGTCTGCGCCATAAGAACGGTTCCTTTTTTTATGCGAACATCGCTTCTAATACCCACCTGTCCCCAAATGGTTACTTCATCTTCTACGATAACACAACCGGCAATTCCTGTTTGAGAAGCAATAAGGCACTTTTTGCCCACAATAGTATCATGCCCGATTTGAACCTGATTATCAATTTTTGTTCCTGCACCAATAAAAGTGTCTCCGGAAACTCCTCTGTCTATGGTACATAGAGCACCGATTTCCACATTATGATCCAGCACTACCCTGCCTCCGGATAACAATTTATCGAAACCTTCGGGGCGGGTTTTATAGTAAAAAGCATCGGCTCCTAAAACCGTTCCGGAGTGAATGGTCACGTTATTTCCTATCACCGTATGATCGTAAATACTTACGTTGGAATGAATCACACAGTTTTCGCCAATTTTTACGTGGTTTCCTATAAAGGTATTAGGTTGTACTATGGTTCCTTCCCCAATAACCGAAGTGTCTGAAATCTGGGAACTTACTGTTTCAAAAGGTTTAAAATAGGCCGTGAGCTTATTAAAATCCCTGAACGGATCGTCGCTAATTAGCAAGGCTTTACCTGCAGGGCAATCTACTTTTTTATTGATAAGCACCACACTAGCTGCCGAACGCAACGCTTTATCGTAATATTTAGGGTGATCTACAAAAACAATATCCCCATGAGTAACTACGTGAATCTCATTCATCCCTTCAATAGGAAAATCCTCTTCTCCAACATAATCGCAATTAATTATGGTTGCAATTTGCTTCAGCGTATGTGTTTGTGGAAATTTCATTCAAGTCTAAAGATAAAAAGTAATAAGTTAAAGCTGAAGAGTGAGGCGTGAAGAGATAAAACTCTAAATCCCACTTCTCCATTCTCCATTCCCATTTACTCTTTTATTCTTTCTTTATAAGTTCCTTTTTCAGTTTCTATTTTAATCTTATCGCCTTCATTTATAAACAACGGCACGTTAACTTCTGCGCCGGTTTCCACCGTTGCAGGTTTGGTAGCGTTAGTGGCTGTATTTCCCTTTACACCTGGTTCGGTATGGGTAACTTCCAGAATTACGCTGGCAGGCATTTCTACAGAAAGAGGCATGTTGTCTTCCGTATTGATGAGGACTGTTACAACTTCTCCTTCTTTTAATAACTGCGGCATATCCAGGACATTTTCTGTTAACCGTATTTGAGTATAATCTTCTACATTCATAAAATGATAAAATTCACCATCATTGTATAAATATTGGAATTTATGTGTTTCTACCCGAACATCTTCAATTTTGTGTCCTGCAGAAAAAGTATTGTCAATTACTTTTCCGGTGGTTACACTTTTTAATTTGGTTCTTACAAAGGCAGGGCCTTTTCCGGGTTTTACATGAAGAAATTCAACAATTTTGAAAATATCGTGGTTGTATCTTATACACAATCCATTACGAATATCGCTTGTACTAGCCATATGGGTTTATTGATTTTATTTAATTTGAACTAAAGTAACCTTTCATAATTCCGCGTTGTGAATTCTTGATGAATTCCAGGATTTCATCCCTTTCTGCCGAAGCCTGCATTTCTGCTTCAATAATAGCCACAGCCTGCGAATTATTGTAATTTTTTTGATAAAGGATACGGTAAATATCCTGAATTTCTCTAATCTTTTCGGTGGAAAAACCTCTTCTTCTTAAGCCTATAGAATTTATTCCAACGTAAGATAAAGGTTCCCGGCCTGCCTTTACAAAAGGAGGCACATCTTTGCGAACCAGCGAACCGCCGGTTACGAAGGCATGATTTCCAATACTACAAAACTGCTGAATAGCAGCCATTCCCGCCAGGATCACATAGTCTCCTACATTAATATGACCTGCCAGCGTGCTGTTATTCGAAAAGATACAGTTATCGCCTACCCGGCAGTCATGTGCGATATGGCAGTAGGCCATGATCCAGCAATTTTTGCCAACTACAGTCTTCATACGATCAGAAGTTCCACGGTTGATGGTAACACATTCTCTTATAGTTGTATTATCGCCAATTTCTGTAGTGGTTTCTTCGTCGTTAAATTTTTTATCTTGTGGAATTGCAGAAATAACAGCACCCGGAAAAATACTGCAATTTTTTCCGATCCGGGCACCTTCCATTATCGTAACATTAGAACCTATCCAGGATCCCTCGCCTATCACCACGTTGTTATGAATCGTGGCAAAAGGCTCTATCACCACATTTTTGGCGATTTTTGCTCCCGGATGTACATATGCTAAAGGTTGGTTCATTCTATTCTATTTTGATTTTACAATTTGAGCCATTAAAACGGCTTCGGTAGCAAGTTTTCCGTTTACGAAAGCATACCCCTGCATTTGGCAGATCCCTCTGCGGATAGGCGCCAGTAACTCGAGTTTAAAAATAAGCGTATCCCCCGGAACCACCTGCTGTTTGAACCGGACATTATCAATTTTCATGAAATAGGTGAGATAATTTTCCGGATCGGGCACCGATTTTAGTGCCAGAATTCCACCAGTCTGCGCCATGGCCTCTACCTGAAGAACCCCCGGCATTACAGGTTTTCCCGGAAAATGCCCCACAAAAAAAGGTTCATTCATCGTCACATTTTTCATCCCAATAACCAGAGAATCCGTTAATTCATAAATCTTATCCACCAACAGGAAAGGAGACCGATGCGGCAGAATGTTCATAATGTCATTCACATCCATCAACGGCGGCTGATCTAAATTTATTTTAGGAACATTGTTTCTTCGTTCGTTCTTAATAAATTTCGACAGCTTTTTCGCGAATTGGGTATTGACTTCGTGTCCCGGTTTGGTAGCGATAATTTTTCCTTTTATCCTGGTTCCTACAAGGGCAAGATCTCCAAGAACATCAAGTAATTTGTGCCGCGCAGCTTCATTTGGATAATGAAGGGTAAGGTTATCTAATATCCCATTAGGTTTTACAGAAATGTTATCTTTTTTAAAGGCCACCCTTAGTTTATCCATAGTTTCGGGGCTCAACTCCTTATCTACATAAACAATAGCATTGTTAAGATCTCCTCCTTTTATAAGGCCGTGTTCCAGAAGAGTTTCAATTTCATGGAGAAAACTGAAAGTACGGGCATTGGCAATTTCAGATTTAAATTCTGAAATATCTCCAATAGAAGCATTTTGGGTACCCAGTATTTTGGTCCCGAAATCCACCATCGCGGTAACCTGGTAATTCTCGCATGGCATCGCGATAATTTCGCTGCCGGTTTCTTCATCTTTATAAGAAATCACTTCGGTTATAACGAATTCATCTCTTGGAGCTTCCTGAGTAACTATACCAGCTTCTTCGAGGGCCTGAACAAAGAATTTTGAAGAACCGTCCATTATTGGTGGTTCAGAGGCATTCAACTCTATAATTATATTGTCTAAATCCAAACCTACACAGGCTGCAAGAACATGTTCTGAAGTTTGTATATGAATTCCTTTTTTCTCGAGATTTGTACCACGTTGTGTATTTACCACGAAATTTACATCTGCCTCTATTACTGGAGAATCTTCAAGATCTACTCTTTTAAAAACAAAACCGGTGTTTTCGGGGGCGGGTTTGAAAGTGAGTTTTACTTCCTTTCCTGTATGAAGCCCTACCCCGTTTAAAGAAATCTCATTCTTTATGGTTTTCTGTTTTTTCAGGATTTCAGCCATTCTTATGCTTTTTTTCTAGTTGATTTATTCTTTCTACGATCTTGGTAAAATTTTTAAAATGCACATAGGATTTATTAAAATCGTTATATCCGAAGGCAGGTGATCCCTGTATTACTTCTTCATCATGAATATTACGGCCTATGCCAGATTGTGCCTGAATTTTTACCCTGTCTCCTATTTTTATATGACCTGCAATCCCCACCTGTCCTCCAATAAGGCAGTTCGCCCCAATTTTGGTAGAACCCGCTACTCCTGTCTGGGCTGCAATGGCAGTATTTTCACCCACTTCTACATTATGAGCAATCTGTACCTGATTATCAAGTTTTGCACCACTGCGTATAATGGTAGAGCCCAGGGTAGCTCGATCTATACTTGTTCCCGCTCCTATATCTACATTATCTTCAATAATTACATTTCCAATCTGCGGAACTTTAGAGTACACACCTTCCTCATTGGGTGTAAATCCGAATCCGTCGGCACCTATAATGGCTCCGCTGTGGATTACACACGATTTCCCGATGATACTTTCAGAATATATCTTTACCCCGGCAAATATTACGGTACCTTCTCCAATCTGAACATTATCGCCAATGTAAGAATTGGGATAGATCTTTACATTATCTCCTATGGTAACATTTTTTCCCAGATAAGCGAAAGCCCCCAAATAAACACTTTCTCCGTACTTTGCGCTTTCAGAAATGTAAACCGGAGATTCAATTCCGCTTTTATCCAATTTTACCTGATTATAATATTCCAGAAGCGTCGAAAAAGCTTTATACGGATCTTTTACTCTTATTAAAGTAGTACTTATATCATTATCTATCTGGAAATCATCTTTTACTATCGTGATAGAAGCATTTGTGGAATATATAAAAGAGGTATACTTAGGGTTGCTCAAAAAAGTAAGGGAACCTTCTGTACCTTCTTCAATTTTAGCCAATTTATGAACTTCAGTTTCAGGATTTCCCTCAACCTCTCCATTTAAAATCTGCGCTATTTGTGCTGCTGTAAACTTCATTCTGGCAAAAGTAAAAAAAATGCGCTAATGTTTGGACTTTGGATAACATATATAATATTTGGTAACAGGAATAGAAAGGGCCACCAAATTGAGTTGATCTGACGCCTTTGCCACATCGGTTGTCTTTCCATTCTTATGAAGAATACTGATCTTGTTGTTTCCTCCGGAATAAGCCGTATTTGTGATTTCTCCCGTAAAAACGAAATATCCCGCTTCCTCTTCAGAAATGTTGTACTTCTCCATCAGGCGATTCTTGTACTTAGAAAGTTTTTCAATGGCTACCGGTTTTTTCTTTAGTCTTATTTTTAAAAGATCCCGGTTAAGCAACATTTGGCAAAGATTGCTCAGTACAAAATCTTCATGTTCACTCCATTCTTTCATGGCCGAAATAATGTCGTAATCGTCTAACTTGGAAAACAGATGGAGCGTTTCGTCATCAAAATTTTCGAGGTCTACTTTGTGGTTCAGAAAAAAAGATAAAGCTCTACTACAGGAAAAAGGAGCGTTGTTCTCTGCCAGTTCCTTGGCGCGTTTTAACACCCGAATCAGCAATTGTTCTGCAGCAACTCCTGTTTTATGCAGATATACCTGCCAATACATGAGCCGGCGCGCCACGAGGAATTTTTCTACGGAATAAATCCCTTTTTCTTCCACCACCAGTTTGTCATTCACCACATTCAGCATAGTAATTATGCGTTCGCTGTTTATGTTTCCCTCTGGTACTCCGGTGTAAAAACTGTCACGTTTAAGATAATCCAATCGGTCCATATCCAGCTGGCTGGAAATAAGTTCATTCATAAATTTTCGGGAATAGCTTCCCTGGAATATCTGAATAGCCAGCGTTAAACTTTGGTTAAATTCGCGGTTCATCTTCTGCATAAATAACAAAGAAATGCATTCATGAGAAACCCCTTCTACAATGCTATTTTCCATCGCATGCGAAAAAGGCCCGTGTCCTATATCATGGAGCAAAATAGCAATAAAAAGTGCCTCCTCTTCTTTTTCAGAAATTTCAATACCCTTAAAACGAAGCACCTCCACCGCCTTTTGCATTAAATGAAGGCACCCGAGTGCATGATGAAAACGGGTATGATGTGCGCCGGGATATACCAGATAAGACATTCCCATTTGGGAAATTCTGCGCAATCTCTGAAAGTAAGGATGCTGAATAATCTTGAAAATACGGTCATTCGGAATAGTAATAAAACCGTAAATTGGATCGTTAAATATTTTGAGTTTATTCTTTGCAGTCAAGCGAAATACCTTTATTATTTATAACAAAGATACAGAGTTGGCGATCAAATTAGGAAACACAGTAAATAAAAGTCAATTTTTCGCCAAAAAACAATTCTAAAAAAAATTCCATGAATACAATAAAAATACTTTGGGCAGACGATGAAATAGATTTATTAAAACCACACGTGCTTTTTTTAAAATCGAAGAATTATGAAGTGGTTACCTGCCGTAGTGGAGTAGAAGCTATTGAAAACATCGAAAAAGAGAATTTTGACATTGTATTTCTGGATGAAAATATGCCAGGCCTTTCCGGTCTGGAGACTTTATCTGAAATTAAAGAAAAACGTGCTGATCTTCCGGTGGTGATG
>JBAVQO010000313.1:0-2240 GCA_049694135.1 Gillisia sp.
GTTTCTGAAGTGCTGGAATCCAACGGATCCTCTTCTATGGCAACGGTTTGCGCCGGAACTATGGCATTGATGGATGCGGGTATTCAGCTTAAAAAACCGGTTTCGGGAATCGCAATGGGATTAATATCTCAAGGCGACGATTACGCGGTTCTTTCTGATATTCTTGGTGATGAAGATCATTTAGGAGATATGGACTTTAAAGTTACCGGAACCGCAGACGGAATCACCGCCTGCCAGATGGATATCAAGATAAAAGGTCTTTCTTACGAGATCCTGGTAAAAGCTTTGAAACAAGCCAGAGAAGGACGCCTTCATATTCTGGAAAAACTTACCAGCACTATTTCCGAACCTAACACCAGCGTGAAACCTTATGCTCCTAAGATCATTACCAGAACTATTCCTGGTGAATTTATTGGAGCTTTGATAGGTCCTGGTGGAAAAGTGATTCAGGAATTACAAAAAACTACCGGAACCGAAATAGTGATCAACGAAGATCCAGTTACAGAAGAAGGTATTGTTGAAATTTTAGGAACAAATCAGGAAGGAATCGATAAGGTGTTAGCCAAGATAGATTCTATTACTTTTAAACCCGAAAAAGGAAGTGTTTATGAAGTAAAAGTCATAAAGATCCTTGATTTTGGTGCAGTGGTAGAATATCTGGAAGCTCCAGGAAATGAAGTACTGCTTCATATTTCTGAACTGGCCTGGGACCGTACAGACAATGTTACCGATGTAGTGAATTTGGGAGATGTAATAGATGTTAAATATTTCGGAGTCGATCCAAAGACCCGTAAAGACAAAGTTTCTCGTAAGGCACTGCTCGAAAAACCTGAAGGTTATCAGGCACGACCACCTCGTGATAACAACCGTGATAACAACCGCGGAAACAGAGATAATCGTGGCGGCGGTCGAGACAATCGACGTGATGACAGAAAACCCAGAAGAGATAACGACTAACTCCATTATGGGTTCTAAATAACAGAAAGCTGTCCTAAAAAAGGGCAGCTTTTCTTTTTTTATTGCGTTAGGATTCGGACCTCTTTATGAATAAGCAAAGATTCTCCTGGAACTTTTTTAAAAGAATTCAAGACATTTTTGTGTTAGGGATTGAAGCGAAAAGCCCACAACGACTGCAAGGAGAGAGGACTTGCAGCGAAAAGCCCGGCCCGAAGGGAAACACCCTAAAAAAATTTATTGTAATTTTTGTAACCTTTTTCGTACTTCTCACGTATAACTTAATACAAGAGCTATTCATAATTAAAAATCCAAGGAGAAGATAGATGAGACAACTTAAAATTACGAAGCAGGTTACAAATCGTGAAACCGCTTCGCTGGATAAGTATTTGCAAGAAATTGGTAAAGTGGATCTGATTACCGCCGATGAAGAGGTGGAATTGCCACAAAAAATTAAAGCTGGTGATGACCGGGCCCTGGAAAAACTTACAAAAGCGAATTTACGTTTTGTGGTTTCTGTGGCAAAACAATATCAAAATCAGGGTTTAACCCTTCCCGATTTGATCAATGAAGGGAATTTAGGACTTATAAAAGCTGCCAAACGTTTCGATGAAACCCGTGGTTTTAAATTTATTTCGTACGCGGTATGGTGGATTCGCCAGTCTATTTTACAGGCTTTAGCAGAACAATCCCGTATCGTGCGTTTGCCTTTGAATAAAATTGGATCGATTAACAAGATCAATAAAACATTTGCCTTTTTAGAACAATCTCACGAGCGTCCGCCAAGTGCTGAAGAAATCGCCAAGGAATTGGATATGACCATCAATGACGTGAAGGAATCTATGAAAAATTCCGGCCGCCATGTTTCTATGGATGCACCGTTGGTAGAAGGCGAAGATTCCAACCTTTACGATGTATTGCGTTCCGGGGAATCACCAAATCCCGATAAAGAACTTTTACACGAATCTCTGCGTACCGAAATTGAGCGCGCTTTGGAAACTCTTACCCCACGTGAAGCAGACGTAATACGTTTGTATTTTGGTCTGGGTGACCAACACCCTATGACCCTTGAGGAAATTGGAGAAACCTTCGATCTTACCCGTGAACGTGTACGCCAGATTAAAGAAAAAGCTATTAGACGATTAAAACATACTTCCAGAAGTAAAATTCTAAAGACTTATTTGGGATAAGATATGTAAGATGACAACAGTTTAGTCCCTTTGTGATGATTGGGGCAGAAATAACTGTTCGTTTTTTGATTGATGAATGACCCCGGAGTGATGACC
>JBAVQO010000314.1:0-3705 GCA_049694135.1 Gillisia sp.
GAATTCATTGGCATAGCTCTTGGCATATGCCTCCCAATTATTTAATCTGTCCATCGCTTTTTCTTTTTTTGCAAAATGATGAATTTCATTAAAATTAAGCTAATCACAGTTGTTTAAGTTTTGTTAAAATCCAACAAATGTAAGGTTTCAGCGAGGGATTGAACAGGTAGTTGGCAGGTTCCTTCCGTACACACATAAAAAAGTTCTTTCCCCTTTTGAAATCTGTTCTTTAAAAGAGGGTCTTCTTTTCCAGCCGATGTTGCGCCATCTGTAACAATGTGCGGAAGATAGTGCGAGCGCAAGGAAATGATGTTTTCCAACGCCTTTTTTCCGGTTATTACCACTTCAAAATAGGGATATAAAAAATTCAGTTTTAAATTTAGCCAGTTGGAAGCCCCCTGTGGATACTCTTCGATTTTCGCTTCCATTTTCAGAAGCATTTTTTCAGCAATATCCATATACCTTTTCTCTCCCGTGTATTTATGAAGTTTAAAAAGATTGTGGGCCATCACCGAATTGGAGGAAGGAATCACATTATCTACTAATTCAAAGTTTCTGGAAATCAGGGGCCGATCGCCCGAAGATGTGAAGTAAAAAAGCTGTTTTTCGGCATCATAAAACTGCGAAAGGCTAAAATCCGTCCACTTTTTTGCTGTTTTTTGCCATTTTTCATCCAGCGTAAGCTCATATAGCTTCAGGAAAGCCTCTATACAAAAAGCATAATCTTCTAAATAGGCGTTTATTTTACTTTCGCCATTTTTATGAGAATGATACAGGCTAAAATCTTCTTTAAGCAGATGTTGACAGATGAAATTTGCGGATTTCACGGCAGATTCAAGGTAAGAAGGTTCTTTAAAAGCTGTGTACGCATCTAAATAGGCCGTGATCATAAGAGCATTCCAGGAGGTGAGCTGTTTATCGTCCAGGCGCGGCTTTTCTCTTTTAGATCGTTCCGATTTTAAAAGTGATTGCCAATGTTTCTTTTTAGACGCCAGCGTTTCTTCTGAAATATGAAATTCTTCGGCAATTTCTGCATCAGATTGTGTGCGAATAAGCACGTATTCTTCATTTTCCCATTTTCCGAAGGAATTGATGTTGTAATAACTGCTGAAGAGATCGAAATCTTTTGCTAAAAGTTGTTGTAAAACGGGCTTTTTCCAGGTATAGAAGGCGCCTTCTTCCAGTTTGTTGTGTTCACTCAAACTGTCGGCATCTAACGATGAATAATAAGCGCCTGAAGGAGCGGTCAATTCTTCAGAAATGAAAGTGAGAGTTTCGGTAACGATTTCTTTGAACCAGTTGTTTTTGCTAAGACTGAAGGCTTTGGAATACAAACTTACCAGTTGAGCATTATCGTAAAGCATCTTTTCGAAATGCGGGATATGCCATTTTTCATCTACAGAATATCGCGAAAATCCGCCGCCAATATGATCATAGATCCCTCCATCGCCGATTTTGATTAAGCTGTCTACTACCAGTTTTTCAAGATCTTTATCCTGACTTTGTTGCGAATATCGCAGTAAAAAATCCCAATTGCCCGGTACTATGAATTTGGGCGCACGATTTTCGCCACCAAACCTGGAAGTTAAGGTAGCGGTCCATTTTTGAACCAGGTTTTGGACCTCAGGTTTTGTTAAACCAGCTGTGTTTTCCGATGAAAATAGTTGCATTTGCTCCAACCCTTTCTCGAGTCTTTCTGCATATTCCAGCAGCTGCTCAGGTTCTTTTTTATTAAGATCTGCAATTTGTAGTAAGGCGCTTTTCCACTGTTCTTTTTTGAAAAAAGTGCCGCCCCAAACCGGCCGGCCGTCAGGAAGGGCAACCACGTTCATGGGCCAGCCTCCGCTGCCGGTCATAAGCTGCACGGCGTTCATATATACCTGATCGATATCGGGCCGTTCTTCTCTATCTACCTTAATACATACGTAATGGCTGTTCATAATAGCAGCCACTTCCGGGTCTTCAAAACTTTCTTCTTCCATCACGTGGCACCAGTGGCAAGCAGCATACCCAATGCTGATAATGATGAGTTTTTCCTTTCGCAGGGCATCTTCCAGAATCGCGTCATTCCAGGGGTGCCAGTCCACCGGATTATGAGCATGTTGCAGTAAATACGGGCTGGATTCGTGGATGAGGGCGTTGGTGTTTGTTTTAGTCAAAATAATTATAAAAAAAGGCCGATTAAAATTTCTGGAATATCAGTTTCTTAATCAGCCGGATTACCTGGAATTTTATTGAATAAAAGAGTTTTTCATCAGTCTATCTGGAACGAGATCTTTACGTTCACGCGATATTCTGTTATGTTTTCGCCAGCTACCACACCCGTTTGTTGGTGCACGTACACCGATTTTATGTTTTTTACCGTCTTGGCAGCATGTTTTACTGCATTTTGAGTGGCATCTTCCCAGCTTTTACTGGAACTTGCCATAATTTCAATTACTTTTATTACAGACATAAGAAAAAGATTTAAATGGTTAATAAATATGCGTTCCCATGGAAATTACAAAAAATAAATGCGTATGTTTAAAAAGCTTTGTTAAATACAATCTTCTTAAAGTTTTGATAACCTTATAATTAAATACTTTATGTAAAAAAACCTGATTTTTGCGAGTCAGAATTTCTTAATATGGAAGATATTTATTTGGTAATGATGGTGGCGGTCTTTGCTCTTGCAATTACCGATTTAGTGGTAGGAGTGAGCAACGATGCAGTTAATTTTTTAAATTCTGCCATTGGTTCCAAAGCGGTTTCCATGAAAACCATTCTTACTGTAGCCAGTTTAGGAGTAGCAGTAGGAGCAATTTTTTCCAGCGGACTTATGGAAGTTGCCAGAGAAGGGATCTTTATGCCGGGGAAGTTTTATTTTGAAGATATCATGATCATTTTCATGGCCGTGATGATTGCCGATATCTTGCTTCTTGATTTTTTCAATTCCCTTGGAATGCCTACTTCTACAACGGTGTCCATAGTTTTTGAACTTTTAGGAGCCGCGGTTTGTATTTCCTTACTGAAGATCTACAACACCAGCGGAAACTTTTCTTCAATCTTTGAATACATCAACACTGCAAAAGCGACCGAAATTATTGGGGGAATTCTTCTTTCCGTGGTTATTGCTTTTACGGTAGGTTCTGTTGTGCAATATTTTTCGCGAATGATCTTCACTTTTCATTACGAGAAAAAGATGAAGGTTATAGGTTCTGTCTTTGGCGGATTGTCTTTAACAGCGATTTTGTATTTCATTTTGCTTAAAGGAATCAGCAGTATAGATATGATTCCACATGCGTTTCTGGATTATATCAACTCTCATACCCTTATTATTGTCATTATCGGGTTCTTATTTTTTACCCTGTTATCCCAGTTGCTCATTTCCATTTTTAAGGTGAATATTTTAAGGGTGATTATCGTAGTGGGAACCTTTGCCCTGGCCCTCGCTTTTGCGGGAAACGACCTCGTGAATTTTATTGGTGTTCCCATTGCCGCCTGGCAGTCTTATGAAATATGGCATCACGCTTATATCGCTTCAGGAACCTTGCCGTCAGAATTGCTTATGAGCGGACTTACCGGAAAAGTTCAGACTCCGGTACTGCTTTTAATTATTGCGGGCCTGGTTATGGTTGTCACTCTATGGTTTTCGAGCAAAGCCATGAAAGTAACCGATACAGAAATTAATCTGGGCAGGCAAAGAGACGGGGCGGAGCGTTTTGA
>JBAVQO010000315.1:0-1875 GCA_049694135.1 Gillisia sp.
ACGTATACAGGGAAAAGCTTCTTTTGCCGAAATTCAGGATTCAAAAGGAAAGATCCAGGTGTATTTTAATCGGGATGAAATCTGCCCCGGCGAAGACAAAAGCAAGTACAATGATGTTTATAAAAAGTTGCTCGATATTGGCGATTTTATAGGTATTGAAGGAGAATTGTTCACCACACAGGTGGGCGAAAAAACGGTAATGGTGAAGGATTATACCCTTTTAAGCAAAGCTCTGCGGCCTTTACCGCTTCCGAAGACCGATAAAGAAGGCCACACCTTCGATGAATTTAACGATCCCGAGCAACGCTACCGCCAGCGCTATGCAGATTTGGCCGTAAATCCGAAAGTTAAAGAGATTTTTGTAAAACGTACCAAGTTGTTCAACGCGATGCGGACCTTCTTTAATGAAAGAGGTTATTTTGAAGTTGAAACGCCCATTCTGCAATCTATTCCCGGTGGGGCCGCCGCAAGGCCCTTTATCACCCATCATAACGCGTTGGATATCCCGCTTTATTTAAGAATCGCTAATGAGCTTTACCTAAAAAGGTTGATCGTTGGTGGGTTCGACGGGGTGTATGAGTTTTCAAAAAACTTCAGAAATGAAGGAATGGATAGGACTCACAATCCGGAGTTTACGGCGATGGAAATCTACGTTGCCTATAAAGATTATAACTGGATGATGGAGTTTGTAGAAAACCTTCTGGAATATTGCGCGCTTCAGGTAAACGGAACCACTCAAGCCACCTACGGAAAACATACCGTCGACTTTAAAGCTCCGTATAAGAGAGTGACCATGACCGATGCCATCAAACAGTTCACCGGTTTTGATATCACAGGCAAGTCTGAAAAAGAATTGTTTCAAGCTGCCAAAGAAATGGGAATCGATGTAGACGAAACCATGGGGAAAGGAAAACTCATCGATGAGATTTTTGGTGAAAAGTGCGAAGGAAATTTTATTCAGCCTACCTACATCACCGATTATCCAAAAGAGATGAGCCCGCTTTGCAAGGTGCATCGCGACAATCCCGATCTTACCGAACGTTTTGAACTTATGGTTTGCGGAAAAGAAATCGCAAATGCCTATTCTGAACTTAACGATCCTATCGACCAGCGAAATCGTTTTGAAGAACAATTAAAACTTTCAGAAAAAGGAGACGATGAAGCGATGTTTATCGACAACGATTTTATTCGCGCTCTTGAATATGGTATGCCTCCTACCTCCGGGCTTGGTATTGGAATGGACCGATTGATCATGTTCCTGACCAACAACCAGTCTATACAGGAAGTACTCTTTTTCCCGCAAATGAAACCAGAGAAAAAAGCCCCGGTTCCAAAACCTGAAGATTTTCTGAAGATCGGCGTGCCACAGGAATGGGTAGATACCGTAATGCACGAGTTTATAAGCGTCTCAAAACTGAAAGACCTTAAACCCACGCAGGTACATCAAAAACTCAATGGACTTCGGAAGAAGAATAAATTACCTGTTGCCGCTCTGCAACTGGAGGAAGTCGAAAAATGGTTCTAAAGGATAAAAATTAGCATTTTTTTAACTTCATATTAAACCTTTTAAAAATTTAAAAGTCAAAAGATTACCGGGAGGTAGTTTTTTGACTTTTTTAGTTTAATCTAAGGGCGCTATTTTCTGACCAATTAATTAACTAAAACTTTATTTTTTATGACCAAACATTTCTCTTTAAGGCTGCTTTTGGTGGCCTTGTCTATTTCTGTTTCCGGTTGTGCTGTTTTTAAACCCGCTCCTAAGAAAGGGATGGCACAAACTTCAGAAAAATCGGAAAAGAAGGACAAAAACGGAATTAAACCCTACTCTTCAGTTATCACCAAAGAAGCCAAGTCAGACAAAGGTTTGTTTACGGT
>JBAVQO010000316.1:0-6563 GCA_049694135.1 Gillisia sp.
TGTTAGGCTGGGTGGCCGCGACCAACAAATTTGGGATCGAACCCGGAACTCTTTTTATGATTCAGTTTTTCTGGCAATTCCCGCATTTTTGGGCATTAGGATGGTGGCTTTACGATGATTATAAAAAAGGTGGGTTTTTTATGTTGCCAACCGGGAAACGTGATAAAGGAACTGCCATTCAGGTGATATTGTACTCTATATGGACGGTAATTGTTTCGGTTGTTCCTGTATTTGGAGTTACCGGAAAGTTGGTTTTAACACCTGTGGCCGGGGCTATTATTTTTATTTTAGGTTTAGGAATGTTGTACTATGCCGTAAACCTTTACAAAAAGCGAGATGTGTCTTCAGCAAAAAAGCTGATGTTCGCCAGCGTGTCCTACATAACACTCTTACAAATAGTGTACGTTTTAGATAAATTTATAAGATTATGGATTTAACAGAAGGAACAAAAGAACAAAAGATCAAGTTGTCTAAAAAAATGATGCTGTGGTTTGGCATTATTAGTATGGTCATGGTTTTCGCTGGATTAACCAGTGCTTATGTGGTAAGTAAAAACCGGCCGGACTGGATAAGCGATTTTCAACTTCCGTCGGTCATGTTCTGGAGTACTGCGGTCATAATAATAAGCAGTATAACCTTTATTCTTGCCAAGCGAAGTATAGCTAAAAACAACAGGAAAAATACCAGTATTTTTTTACTCTTAACCCTGGCGCTGGGTTTAATTTTTGTGGTTCTTCAGTTCGAAGGCTTTTCAAAGATCGTAAGCGAGGGTTATTATTTTACAGGAAGTGAAAGCACTGTCACTACCTCCTTTATTTACGTGCTGGTTCTCACTCACCTTGCCCATCTGGCTGCGGGGCTTATTGTGCTTTTAGTGGTAATTTATAACCATTTTAAACAACGGTATAATCCGGGTCAAATGCTTGGACTTGAGCTGGGTGCGACTTTCTGGCACTTTCTTGACGTAGTGTGGGTGTACCTGTTTGTGTTTTTATATTTCGTTAAATAATAAATTTACGTATTTTTGCTCATCATTTAAAACCAATTTCTCCATATGGAAGCTACTGTTATTAGAACAGGCACCGAGGGTAAAACCTGGGGTGGTGGAAACGAACCGTTAAAAGCCAGCTATGGTAAACTGATGATGTGGTTCTTCATCGTTTCCGATGCACTTACCTTTTCCGGGTTTCTTGCGTCTTACGGGTTTTCCCGATTTAAATACATTGAAAACTGGCCCGTAGCCGATCACGTGTTTAATCACTTTCCCTTTTTAACCGGTGTAGATGCCCCGATGTACTATGTGGCATTTATGACTTTTATTCTTATTTTCTCTTCTGTAACGATGGTGTTGGCCGTAGATGCAGGACACCAGATGAATAAATCTAAAGTTACCTTGTATTTGTTTCTCACTATTATTGGAGGTCTTATTTTTGTTGGGTCTCAGGCGTGGGAGTGGACACATTTTATCGAGGGCGAATATGGAGCAGTTACTACTAAAGGTGGAAATATCCTGCATATAATAGATCAAAATGGGAAACAAGTAGAGCTGGAGAAATTAGCGGTACATGATCCCAGTGATGTTCGTAAGGAATTAGATAGAAGCGATGCAACGTGGTTTATGAGCGGCCCTTCTTTGCCAGATTATAACATTCAGGAGGTAAAAAAAGGTTTTATCGCTAATGAAAATCTTTTAATAAGAACATCTCAGTCTGGTGAGAACGGTAAAAAGATCGTTCTTAGCCACGCAGAATCTGTAAAGAAACTCAATGAAGAAGCTGTTGGTGTAGTTCAGGGTGCAAATCTTACTCAGAACGAATATGGAGTGCCTTTATTTGCCGATTTCTTTTTCTTTATTACTGGTTTCCACGGTTTCCACGTATTTTCCGGAGTGGTTATTAACTGTATTATCTTTTTCAATGTTTTACTCGGGACCTATGTAAAACGAGGAAGTTATGAAATGGTGGAAAAAGTTGCACTTTACTGGCACTTTGTAGATTTAGTTTGGGTATTTGTATTCACATTCTTTTACCTGGTTTAATTCTGAAATAAATAAAAAATGGCATCAACTACTGAACACGCAAAAAAACAGTCGCACACACAAAGAATCTGGACTGTCTTTATAATATTATCTGTAGTAACTTCAGTTGAAGTATTTCTGGGAATCACACGTCCTGACTTTTTAGAGCACACCCGGTTTTTAAGTATGAAACTTCTAAACTGGATCTTCATAATCTTAACTATCTATAAAGCCTATTACATTACCTGGGCGTTCATGCATATGGAACATGAGGTAAAAGGTCTTAGAAGAGCAGTAGTGTGGACCGCAATTTTCTTAATAAGTTACCTTATCTTTATTTTATTAACAGAAGGCGACTATCAATTTGAAGTTTTAAAGAACAATCATTTCCTTTGGGACTTTTAAACGTTAAAAGTAATTATTAAGACGGTTTTTTAAAACCGTCTTTTTATTTTTGTGCTGTTTTATAATAGTGGCAAAATGAAGAAATTTTTCGTGTTGGGTATCCTATTTCTGTTGCCCATTGTAGCCTACCTTTTTTTCGCTTCAGGAGTAAACCATTTCGCCAAACTTCCCGTTCTAACAAAGAGAGTACAGAATGTTAATTCTCTGGAAACCCGTGGAGATTCTGCTGTCACCTTTCTAAATAAAATAAGTATTGTAGCTTTTTTTGGAAAAGATCCCGAATCTTTAAAAGAGAATGCTTTCAATCTCGATCAAAAAATCCTTCAGAAGTATTACGGGTTTAACGATTTCCAGTTTGTTATGATCCTTCCTAAAGAGGCCAAAAGCGGTACAGATGACTTTATTGCTGACTTTGGAAAACTTACAAAGACAGATAAGTGGAAGTTTGTGTACGGCACAGACGAGCAAGTAAAGAATATTTTTAAAAGTTTTAATACCACTCATTCCTTAAACCAGGACCTGCAAACGCCGTATGTTTTTATAGTAGATAAAGATGCCGCATTGCGAGGTAGAGATGATGACGAAGATGCAGAGTCCGGTTTGTTGTATGGCTACGATACCGGTTCGGTAGCAGAACTGAATGATAAGATGGATGATGACGTAAAAGTTATTCTTGCCGAATATAGGCTGGAGCTGAAAAAATACAAGGAGAAAATTAATAAGCGTTATGAAAAATAAATCTTATATAGGAATTTCTCTCATTATTCTAATCTTCGGAATTATTTTTATTCCCAGGATCCTGGATAGAATCAAAAAAGGCGATGTTGTTCAGAATGATAGAATGAGCGCCGATAATCCCGAAATAAAAGGAGAAACAGATGACTCTGGAGATTTGGCCTATATCGAACAGTATGGGAAAAGAAAACATATTCCGGATTTTAACTTTGTGAACCAGAACGGAGACAGTATTTCTAATAAAGACTATTTGGGAAAAGTTTATGTGGTAGAATTCTTTTTTTCAACCTGTCCTTCTATCTGTCCCATAATGAATGAAAATCTTATAGAAGTAGAGAAGGAATTTAAAGGGAACAACGATTTCGGAATTGTTTCCATCACGATAGATCCTGAGCATGATACTCCCGAGGTTTTAAAAAAATATAAGGAAGCGCATGGGATTGAAGATCCGCAATGGAATTTTTTAACCGGCAATAGAGATACTATTTACAATTTAGCCAATAAGGGTTTTGGAGTGTATGCGGGAAAAGATAAAAACGCAGCAGGAGGCTTTGCTCATTCCGGTCTTTTTGCCCTTATCGATAAAGAGGGATATTTTAGATCACGAAAAGATGCCTACGGAAATCCGATTTTATACTACCGCGGATCTATAAAACGTGGAGCAAGTGTGGCAGAAGGAGATAATGAACCCCAAATTGATGAACTTGTAAAAGATATTCATAAACTTCTGTAACCTATGCAAGCAGTAAAATCTGATAAAGTAGCTGTGCCGGTAATTGTTGCCCTTTCTGTAGCGGTGCCAATTATCGTTCTTATTCTAATGTTTTTGCCAGAGCGGTACAATATTTTTGGTACTCAATCAGGTACTTTTCCTTTGTTTCATGCAATCATAAATGGTTCCACCGCCTTAATATTATTGGTTGGATATTTCTTTATGAGCATAGGAGAATATAAATGGCACCGCAATTTTATGATTTCCGCTTTCGGTCTCTCCTGTATTTTTTTGGTTAGTTACGTGCTTTCCAAAATCAGCAATGATCCGGTACCCTTTGGAGGAGTAGGTTGGATACGCTATGTTTATTTTTTTATATTGATAACGCATATTATTTTGTCGGCTATTATTGTGCCGTTGGTGTTGTTCACGATGTACAGAGGTTTAACCGGCCAGTACGACAAACATGCAAAAATCGCCCGCTGGACTTTTCCTATATGGTTGTACGTAGCTGTTACAGGGGTGCTGGTATACTTGTTTATGTATCCCTACTATTAATATTGTTTTGATGAGGAGCAGAAAACCAGTAATTTTGTGAAGCTTAAAATTTCAACAATGAAACTTAAAAATCTTTTTATAATCGCTCTTTTGTTTATTCTGCCATCAATGGCCAATGCGCAATGTGCTATGTGTAGAGCTGTTTTGGAAAGTCAGGATTCTCATTCTGTGGCAGCGGGTGTTAATAATGGTATTTTATACCTGATGATATTCCCATATGTTTTGGTAGGAGGGTTAGGAATCGTAATCTACCGAGCTTATAAAAAAGCCCATTCTTCATAATTTTCGCGCTTCTTTTGTAACAAATCTTCTTTTTTAAGGTCTTATTGGTAAGCCGCGGGATTTTTCCGTGTTAACACCATTTATAATGATTGAGATCAAAGACCTTCATAAATCCTATAAGATGGGAAAGAATTCCCTTCATGTACTAAAGGGAATAAATTTTTCTGTAGCTGAAGGTGAACTGGTTTCTATTATGGGGTCTTCCGGATCGGGAAAATCTACCTTGCTCAACATTCTTGGAATGCTTGATGAAGCAGATTCCGGCACCTATACTCTGGATGGTTTGCTTATCAAAAATTTGAATGAAAAAATAGCCGCACAATATCGGAATAAATTCCTGGGTTTTATTTTCCAGTCCTTTAATCTTATCTCTTATAAAAGCGCGTTAGACAATGTGTGTCTTCCTCTGTATTATCAGGGAGTCCGCCGAAACGAGCGCACCGATAAAGCTATGAGTTATCTCGAAAAAGTAGGGCTTGCAGATTGGGCAGGACATTTACCCAACGAACTTTCGGGAGGTCAGAAACAAAGAGTGGCCATAGCAAGGGCACTTGCTTCAGATCCTAAAGTTCTGTTAGCCGATGAGCCTACCGGCGCCCTGGATACAAAAACTTCTTATGAAGTTATGGATCTAATTCAGGGAATTAACGATGAGGGAAAAACCATTCTTGTGGTTACTCACGAGCGTGATATTGCCCATATGACCAAAAGGATCGTAAACCTGAAGGATGGGGTGATTATAGATGATTCAACAGTAGAACAAGTAAGAGCATTAAGCAATGTTTGACATCGAGCGCTGGCAGGAGATCTTCGAAACTATCAGCAAAAATAAATTACGGACTTTTTTAACCGGGCTTTCTGTAGCCTCTGGGATCTTTATACTGGTCATCTTATTAGGAATAGGCCAGGGAATGCAAAATGGGATCGCCAAAGAATTTCAGAATGATGCTGCCAACATCATTTTTATCTTTACCAATGTTACCACAAAGGAGTACAAGGGTTTGAATCCCGGGCGACGCATAACTATGAAAAACAAAGATTATGATTATGCAGTTTCCCATTATGGCGATGAGATGGAATACAAATCTTCCATCTACAGAATTTGGAATGGCTCTGTAAGTTATAAGGATGAATCGGGGGCGTATCGGGTGGAAGGAGTGTTGCCTGATTATCAGTTCTTAGAAAATGCATCTTTGGTAAAAGGACGTTATATTAATTATCTGGATAATAAGGAATATGAAAAAGTAGCTGTAATAGGGAATAAAGTAAGCAATGATCTTTTTAAGGATAACGAGGATCCCCTAGGTAAATATGTTCTGATTTCGAATATAAAATTCAAGATAGTGGGGGTTTTTTCCGATCCGGGAGGAGAAAGAGAAGAGGCTCGGGTATTTCTTCCTTTAAATACTGCTCAGCGTGTTTTTGGAGCCAAAAATGAAATAGGTTTCCTCTCTTTTACCTTGAAAGATCAGGCTAATTTTGATGATGCTTTGGCGGCTTCAAAATCTTTTACTCAAAATATGCAGGATTATCTAAAAGATCAACACACCGTGGCGCCGGATGATGCGGGAGCTATCATTATAAATAATTCACTCGAGAATCAGAAACGTTTTTTTGATCTTATGAACATGATCCGGTGGTTCTTTTGGGGCGTGGGTATATGTACAATCATTGCGGGAGTTGTTGGCGTAAGCAACATAATGCTGATTATTGTAAAGGAACGTACCAAAGAAATAGGTATCAGGAAAGCGCTGGGCGCCAAACCTATTTCAATTATTGGAATGATCTTACACGAATCTATATTTGTAACGGCTATAGCTGGGTTTATAGGTTTAATACTGAGTCTTGCGCTGC
>JBAVQO010000317.1:0-2986 GCA_049694135.1 Gillisia sp.
GCACCGCACTTACTGCCGGAGGAAATAAAAGCGCAGCTGTGAAAGAATAAATAATAAATTTCTGAAGAAGATTCACGAAGGAAACGAATTATCCGAAAACTAGCATTTTTTGTAAAGATAGAAAATACCTGAAGTTATATATGTAAAGGCACCGAAAATTGCTGATTATATTCTCTCGAAAAAAACACGAAGTAGTTGTAGAGTAAGTAATTCACTTCGTATCCATAATCTATGGAAGGATCGTAATTTATTTCCTGTACGTACAAATCAGGATTATAACGCTGAGGTTGAGTTACCCGCTGATTATAATCGCTTACCAGGAACTTGTTTTTGTTTTCGAGATAAGATAGGGAGTAATAACCTCGGGGCTTCGCAATGCTGTTAAGAAAAAGATTAAACCCCGGTTCTATAATAATAACTTCGTATTCAAGGCTATCATTGGCGATACGAACGGTGTCGTTTTTGGCTGTTGCAGAATTTCCATTCATGCCATGACGCGACGTACCGCAGCTGTAAATTACAAGGGCCAGTAAAAAAACAAATACTAAATTTTTCATCAGGGTCTATTTATTCTGTATCGAAAAAATTATTCTCAAATATAATTACTTTCCGCCGAGCATTCCTCCTAAAATCCCGCCTTTACCATTATTCTTTTTGTTTCCACCCAAAATCATTCCGGAAACATCGTCGATCACACTGCCGTCTTTATTTTTGTCGAGCATCGTCTCAATTAGGGAATGATCGTGTTTACCGGAGGCTCCCAAAACAGATTGTACCAATCCCTGCAATCCTGAGGTGCCCACATTATCTTTTCGCTTCTGGCTGGCGAGCAGGCTCATAACTACCGGGGCCGCCATCTTAATTATATCGGCTACAGAAGATTCTTTTACCTGAGACATCCCGGAAATGGTCTTGGTAACCTGTTCTTTCCGGTCTCCTAGAATATGCTGAAGAATCTTATTTCCTTTTTCGGCTATTTCATCTGAAGGAATATTGGAAAGATTTTTCAGAAATCCTTCGCCATGTTGCTGATCTTCAAGAGCATTGTTTAATTTTTCTGCTCCCTGCGGCTCTTGAATATTTTTGTGTACAGCGCCTAATAGAGCAGGTAAAGCCATTCCGAGCACCGAGGTGATCCCCGAACTGTTCTCTGAAGTTTTATTCTGAATTTTATTAATAAGTTCTTTTCCTGCTGAAGTGTTCAGCAAATCTAAAACAGATGCCATTTTTTTTGTTTTTTATCCCTTTCACAAAGGAGGTTTGTAAAGGATTAAATTACAATTTTTTCAAGGCAACTATTCTAAAAGGAATTATAAAAAATTGAAAATTGAGAATAAAGAATTTAAAATTCAGAATTTAACATTAGAGTTATGCTTTTTCTTTTTTAAGGATATTTATAATCTGATCGGCCAGTTCTACACCGATTCTATCCTGTGCTTCGTTAGTTGCAGCACCAATATGCGGAGTAAGAGAAATTCTTTCGTTCATTAAAAGCCTGACAGCAGGAGAAGGTTCATTTTCATAAACATCAAGGCCGGCAAAAGCTACTTTTCCGTCTTCCAGAGCTTCTAAAAGAGCAGCTTCATCTATAACTCCGCCCCGGGAAGTATTTATAATTCCCACGCCGTGTTTCATTTTGGCGAATTCCTTTTTCCCGATAAGCGGTTTCTTTTGCGCCGGAACATGCAGAGTAATAAAATCGGCATCCTGAATAATATTCTCCACAGGTTCGGTTTTGATTGGCACCGTCACTACCTGATTATTATAAAATTCCAGTTCAATATCGGTTTCTCCTACGTGATCGTCACTGGCCAATACTTTCATACCAATGCCCAGGGCAATTTTGGCCACTTCCCTTCCAATTCGGCCCAGCCCTATAATCCCAAGGGTTTTTCCGCGAAGTTCTACACCGCCGGCGTAATTCTTTTTAAGACTTTTGAATTCCGAATCGCCCGATAAAGGCATATTCCTATTGGAATCATGTAAATATCTAACTCCGCCAAAGAGATGGGCAAAAACAAGTTCGGCTACCGAAGATGAACTGGCCGCGGGAGTATTAATTACAGAAAGGCCTTTTTTTCTTGCATATTCCACATCGATATTATCCATTCCCACACCGGCACGGCCTATAATTTTAAGGGATGGGCAGGAGTCTATAAGATCTTTACGAACCTGGGTAGCACTTCGCACCAGAATAACATCAATATTATGTTGGTTTATGTAGTTCTTTAATTGTTCCTGAGCTACTTTGGTAACGATCACCTCGAAACCTGCTTTTTCCAGTTTCTGTTGTCCGTTTTGCGAAATTCCGTCGTTTGCTAAAACCTTCATTCTGTATTTTTGTTTTTATTTCTTTGTTTTTTATTTAGTTATCAGCTTTCAGTGGTAAGTTCAAAGCTTTAAGTATAAACTTTTTAGGCTTTTCGTTCCAGGTCGCTCATGACATCTACCAACACCTGGACGCTTTCCAACGGAAGGGCGTTATACATTGAAGCCCGGTAGCCTCCGACACTCCTATGCCCGTTAAGTCCATTGATTCCGGCTTCTTTCCACATCTTATCGAATTCTTCTTTTAAAGAATCGTTGGTAAGATTAAAAGTAGCATTCATAGTAGAACGGTCTTCTTGGGCCACGATTCCTTTAAACAATGGATTTATATCAATTTCAGAATAAAGCAAGGCTGCTTTTTTCTCATTTTCTTCTTCAATTCCCGCAATTCCACCTTTTCCTTTTAACCATTTCAGGGTAAGCATAGAAACATATACCGCATATACGGCTGGAGTATTAAACATACTGTCTTTCCCCAGGTGCACTTTATAATCCATCATAGAGGGTATTTTTCGGCTTACTTTTCCCAAAATATCTTCCTTAATTACAATAAGCGTGGTTCCGGCAGGACCCATATTTTTTTGAGCTCCGGCATAAATAAGATCGAATTTTGAAAAATCCAGCTGCCGGGAAAAAATGTCGCTGCTCATATCGCAGA
>JBAVQO010000318.1:0-4029 GCA_049694135.1 Gillisia sp.
GTCTTCATACCGATCCAAAGGCAGAAACCAGTGTTTCGTTTGCTTCAAAGTGGGAACTGCGCCAGAAATTGCCGATTTCGGGTTGATAAGATCGGTTGCATTTAAAGAACTTCCGCAGTTTTCACACTGATCGCCATACGCCTCTTCGAACCCGCATTTTGGACAGGTACCGGTAACAAATCGGTCTGCCAGAAACTGATTGGCTTCTTCATCATACAACTGCTCGGTGGTTTCCTCTATAAATTTGCCTTCCTCGTACAGTTTCCTGAAAAATTCTGAAGCCGTTTTATGATGAATTTCACTGGAAGTTCTCGAATAATTGTTAAAGGAAATTCCGAATTCTTCAAAAGATCTTTTAATGATTCCGTGATATTTATCTATAAGTTCCTTCGGCGTTACTCCTTCCTTCTTCGCTTTCATAGGAATTGCCACTCCGTGTTCATCACTTCCGCAAACAAAAGCCACATCTTTCCCCTGCATTCTTAAAAACCGCGTGTAAATGTCGGCAGGAACATAAACCCCGGCCAGATGGCCAATATGAATAGGCCCGTTGGTGTACGGCAAAGCTGCGGTAATGGTATATCGTTGTGGAGAATTGCTCATGAAATTCATTATTTTTTTAAGGCTGTAAAGGTAAGCAACTGCTGTTTAATTCAAATTAAATTTCGTCCGGGATAGTTCAAAGTCAAAAACTTTTATTATTAATCATGATTATTGAAGTTTTATTCCACCTATTTGTGCAGTAATTCATTGAAAATAAGATACTTTTATTAAAAATTGCTCTTTTAGTAATGGCATCTCACAACGAACTCGGGAAAAAAGGAGAAGATCTCGCCGTAGATTTTCTCTTAAAAAAAGGCTACAAAATTGTGGCCCGAAATTTCAGGTATTTAAAATCTGAGGTGGATATCATTGCCCGAAAAAAAGATACTCTTGCCGTTATTGAAGTAAAAACCAGAAGCACAATGGATTTTGGAAATCCCCAGGATTTTTTAAAAGGAAGGCAGATCCAGCGACTGGTAAAGGCGGTCGATTTTTTTGTAAACGAACATCGGCTTGAGGTAGAGGTGCGGTTTGATATTATAGCCATTATTAAAAACAAGGCGGGAACCAAAATTGAACATTTGGAAAATGCGTTTCTGTATTTTGAATAATGAGGTCTCCACTTGAGCCTGTCTTAAGCCTGTCTTGAGCCTGCCTTGCCGGTAGGCAGGCAAAGTCGAAAGGCTCGACCTGACAATTCGAGTGAAAAAGAGAGATTATTTAGAGAAGCGAAAAGACTCGGCCCTGCATTTAGAGTGGAAGTTCACAAAACCTGGATGTCTCCCCGAGCGGAGTCGAGGGGTCACCATAAAGTCACCTCGAGCGGAGTCGAGAGGTCAGGCTTCCACTTCTTCTTTCTTCACTCTAAAATCCAAAGGCTCCAAAACTTTCAAGGCTTTGTCTACCGAAGTTATTTTTTCAAAAGTAAGTAATAACCTTAAGCCGGTGCGGGTTTGTTTTTCCTTCATTTTGCAATTCTGCGTATGACTTTGCACATATTGCAGCACCCTGGTGAAAATGTTTGTCTGATAAAATCTCGATTGCTGGTCGGCAATAAAATAGCCTACCAGTTTGCCATTTTTCATCACCACGCGTTCCAGGCCTATTTTAGAAGCGATCCATTTTATACGTACACTGTTCAGCAAATCTTCAGCCTGGGTTGGCAATTCTCCAAACCTGTCTACTAAAGCGGCTTCATATTTTTGAAGCTCTTCTTCGGTTTTTACTTTGTTTAATTCAGTATATAGATTCAGACGTTCGGTGATATTATTGATATAATCGTCGGGAAATAATAATTCAAAATCGGTATCGATCTGGGTTTCTTTTACAAAGTCTTTTTCTTCAATATTTTCAGAATCGGCATACAGCTCTTTGAATTCATTTTCCTTCAGTTCATCAATCGCTTCGGCAAGAATTTTTTGATACGTATCAAACCCGATTTCATTTATGAATCCGCTTTGTTCGCCCCCCAGTAGATCACCGGCGCCGCGTATTTCAAGGTCTTTCATCGCGATATTGAACCCGCTGCCCAATTCAGAAAATTGTTCGAGGGCGGTGATACGTTTTCGGGCATCTTCGGTCATTGCCGAGAATGGCGGAGTGATAAAATAACAGAAAGCTTTTTTATTGCTTCTCCCTACCCGGCCGCGCATCTGGTGCAAATCGGAAAGTCCGAAATTATTGGCATTATTAATAAAAATGGTGTTGGCATTGGTAACATCAAGTCCGCTTTCTACAATGGTAGTGGAAACCAAAACATCGAACTCTCCGTTCATAAAACTCAGCATCAGTTTTTCCAATTTTTTCCCTTCCATTTGTCCGTGGCCCACTCCTACTTTAGCTTCGGGTACAAGCCGCTGAATCATTCCCGCGACTTCCTTAATATTCTCGATCCGGTTATGAATAAAGAAAACCTGGCCGCCACGCTGGATTTCATAATTAATCGCATCACGAATGCTTTCTTCTGAAAATCTAATCACGCTGCTCTCGATGGGATAACGATTGGGCGGCGGTGTTGTAATTGTAGATAAATCTCTCGCTGCCATCAAACTGAACTGAAGCGTTCTTGGAATTGGCGTCGCAGTTAAAGTAAGGGTATCGACATTTTCTTTAATGGTCTTCAGTTTATCTTTAACCGACACTCCAAATTTTTGTTCTTCGTCTACAATCAGCAGCCCCAGATCTTTAAATTTTACGGTTTTACTCACTAGCTGATGGGTTCCAATAATAATATCTACCGTGCCTTTTTCAAGATCGGCTAGGGTATCGCGCCGCTCTTTCGCGGTGCGGAACCGGTTTAAATAATCTACCGTTACCGGAAGATCTTTCAATCTTTCCGAAAAAGTTTTATGATGCTGAAATGCCAAAACGGTAGTAGGCACTAAAACAGCAACCTGTTTGCCATTATCTACCGCTTTAAAAGCCGCACGAATAGCAACTTCAGTCTTTCCGAAACCAACGTCACCGCAAACAAGGCGATCCATAGGCCGCTCGTTTTCCATATCTGTTTTTACATCGGCCGTTGCGGTACTTTGATCGGGAGTATCTTCATAAATAAAGGAAGCTTCCAGCTCGTGTTGTAAATAACTGTCAGGGCCAAAAGCAAAGCCTTTTTGAAGCCTTCTTTTCGCGTACAACTCAATTAAATTGAAGGCGATATGCTTAACCCTTGCCTTGGTTTTTTGCTTCAGGTTCTTCCAGGCGTTACTTCCCAGCTTATAGATTTTTGGCGGTTTCCCGTCTTTCCCGTTGTATTTCGAAATTTTGTGCAGGGAATGAATGCTCAAATACAAAATATCGCGTTCACCGTAAATAAGTTTAATGGCTTCCTGCATTTTTCCTTCTACATCTATTTTCTGAAGGCCCCCAAATTTCCCAATCCCGTGATCGATATGGGTTACGTAATCGCCTATTTCAAGATTCGTCAATTCCTTTAGCGTGATTGCCTGTTTTTTGGCGTATCCGTTTTTCAGATGAAATTTATGATACCGCTCAAAAATCTGATGATCGGTATAACAAACTATTTTTAGCGTTTCATCTATAAATCCCTGGAACAACGAAAAGACCACTGTTTCAAACTTTACTTCTCTTTCCTGATCGTCAAAAATATCGTGAAACCGCTTTGCCGCCTGTTCACTTACACAAAAAAGATAATTTTTATATCCTTCTGAAGTATTTTGAATAAGATTATCTATCAATAAATCGAATTGTTTATTGAAGGAAGGCTGAGGTTTTGTGTTGAATTCAATCGTACTGTCGCCGTCTGGAGACAGAAACGCCTGGTGGCTTAATTCCACCACCGAAAATTCCTGCAACTGTTTCTTCAGCAATTCAGCATTACAAAAAAGTTCGCTGGGTTCACTGTGTTTGATCTCTTTCGATAATGTGGAAAAAGCTTCTTCGGCTTTACTGAAAAGTTTATCCAGAGAAGCAGAAACCAGATCGAAATTTTTTATAAATATCAGTGTGTTTGACGCCACGTATTTC
>JBAVQO010000319.1:0-1656 GCA_049694135.1 Gillisia sp.
GATTGTTTTTTTGGGGGAATACGCTAAAAACCAAGGATTTCAGACAGTTCGCTAAGACGTATCCATTATCAGTTTTTTTGATCCCAGGATGACCTCATAGAGATTCTCCCAGCTTGAGAGGGCTACTGTTTGGAACAAAACAGACATCTTGTGCCAAAGATCGCGGTATGTACCCATTTTTTTCTTACAGCTCTTAAGAGGCTGACAGGAAATATCATTAAAGTTACAAAATTTGTTGAAAACGTTGTTCATATGATGACTGTTTCAGCTTTTTTTAAAGATGTTTCTCACAAAACTATATTTTCAATCTAAGCGAGATATATCGTTACATATGTCTTTCAGGTTTTTATTGCTTTTTCATCTTTATATGACAATTTCCTTCAGTTTTATCTTCAGCAAGTTAAAATATCTAGAACAATGGCCTTGTTGCACAATAGCCTTTATAGAGAAGGAGTTGTTATGAAGACCAGCCTGAACCTACCCGAATCTTTCTAAGCAGCCTTTATTAGCCACTTACCTTTCGGCATCCCCAACTTATTCATTTTATTGATTACTAAAGACTTGCAGATCACCTCTGTTTTTTGAGCCCCGATTGAACGCGATTTTAGCCCATCTCCGAACATTCTTTTTAGTCTAAACATGGCTGTTTCTACTAAGGATCTGCGATGGTATTGCGAGCAAATTTTCCAAAGTCTTCTTCCGTCTTCTCCACCACCAAAGCCATTTATCGCTGCAAGGCTCTGATCCCTTTCTTTTTCCCATTCATCATCAGCTCCCTTATAGGTCGCTCCTTTTGGAGGCGGGACAATGCAACGCCCTCCTTTTTCATGGACTTTTTTGCGGAAGCGTTGACCATCATAAGCCCCATCTCCACGTGCGGATTTGACTGTCTTAAAGCTATCTAGCATCTTTTCAGCAACCTCCGCATCTCCTCTACTGTTCTCTGTCAGCTCGCAGCAAAGAATATCCTGTGTTTCAGCATCTATTCCTATGTGAAACTTCCTCCAGGTTCTACGTTTAGATTTTCCGTGGACTTTTACTTTCCACTCTCCTTCGCCATAAACCTTAAGACCTGTTGAATCAAAAATAATATGTCGGCTTTTTTTACCCTTAATTAAGCGACGAATTCTCTTTTGGAGCGTTTGCGCTCTTCGCGAGACTTGGCTATAGCTTGGAACAGAAAGGTCTAGACCCATGATTTTGAATAACGACTTTGTAAAGCCTTGCAAGCTTCGCAGCGTTAATTTAAAGACCTCGCGTAACATGAGGAGCATTAGAATAGCGTCATCAGAATACTTTTCAGGTCTTCCAGCCTGGCATGTATGAAATGACGAATACCACTTTTCTAAAGATTCTTCCTCTACCCAAATATTTATGCTTCCCCTTTGAATAAGAGCTCTGTTATAATTTGCCCAGTTACGAATTTTATATTGCACCTTAGCTTGCATGGGATAGTCCTCTGTTCTTTTTGTCGAAAACAGTCTATCTCATGCTTTTTTTGTTTACACTCAAATTTTTAAGTTAACGTCAGGGCTATTGCGCAACAAGGCCCATATAAAGCATAAATGGTACTTCCAAAACCTTCATGGTTTCCAATAATATTTTAATTCGATCTTGCTGGTTTGATTCATTATTTATACGATATAACTCTTGCTT
>JBAVQO010000320.1:0-16373 GCA_049694135.1 Gillisia sp.
TTTGAAGACTAATTAAATAAAATTTATAGTAAACAATAAGAATATGCAGCAATTTACATCTGAATTAGTTCAATGTGAAAAGTATGCTTTTTAACAAATAATAAATACTTTATTAACAGCTGTTAAAGTGCGTAAACAGTACCTTTAAAACAATTATTAAAAAATAAATTATGAAAAAATTAATATTAATTGCTTTAGCAGCATTGCTGTCTTTATCTGGTAATTCTTTGTTTGCACAGAATGAAGAGGCAAATAATAACAGCGGTCAGATTAACTTTCCCAAGTCGGATATAAGTCCCATGGATGAAGCTATTTACCGGAATCCTGATGAGAAAGTAATGGCAAGGGTAATTTACAGCCGACCACAGAAAAAGGACCGGGAAATTTTCGGGAAACTTGTTCCTTATGGACAAGTATGGAGAACCGGTGCCAACGAAGCCACCGAACTTACTTTATACCAGGATATGAGCATTGCAGGAAAAACTGTAAAAGCAGGTACTTATACCGTGTATACTATTCCCGAACAACATGAATGGACGGTTATTCTAAACAGTAAAACAAACACCTGGGGTGCTTTCGACTATTCTGAAAAAGAAGATGTGGTTCGTGTTAAAGTTCCGGTAAAGACCGCTCCCACCTCAATAGAATCTTTTTCCATGGCTTTTGTGCCGAATGATAATGGCGCGAAACTGTTAATGGGATGGGATAATAAATATGTAGAAGTACCTTTTAAAGCAACCATGTAGTTCTACAGCTAAAAAAAACTTATAAAAAAAGCGGCTTTAAAAGGCCGCTTTTTTTATGGAATATTTAAGTATTTATGAGTCTGCAGAGAAACCTTCCATTTAGGGTTTTTCATAACATAATCCACTATTAAAGGCATCATCTTTTCGCGGTTACTCCATTCGGGCTGTAAGTAAAGAATACATTCATTATTCACTTTTTCAGCCTGTTCTTCAGCGAATTTGAAGTCATGTTTATTAAAGATTATTACCTTTAATTCATTTGCGACCTTGTAAATCTCAGGAGTTGGAAGTTTTATCTTTTTTGGGGAAAGGCAAATCCAATCCCACGTACCGGTAAGTTTATAAGCTCCGGAAGTTTCTACATGTATCTGGCAATCCTGTTCCTTTAACTCCCGGGTTAAAGGCTCCATGTTCCAGGTGAGAGGCTCTCCTCCTGTAATTACAACCGTCTTACTGTGCTTTACAGCTTCTTCAACCATCTCATCTACCGCAGTGGGCGGATGCAACTGCGCATTCCAGCTTTCCTTTACATCGCACCAATGGCAGCCCACATCGCAACCGCCAATTCTTATAAAATATGCAGCTGTACCTTTATGAAATCCTTCACCCTGAATGGTATAAAAAGCTTCCATCAAAGGAAGCATCGTTCCCGCTTCTACCGCTACATTTGTTTCGTCCAAATTCATGCGGCAAAGATAGCCATTCTATACTAATTGAAAACCAGCAAAGCATTTTTTACCTTTCGAAATTATGTGAAGAAAAAACTAACGAACTTCAAAAAAAATTTACATTTATAATCTAAGTAGTTATAGATTCAAGACGACCCAATAATGCGATATAAAACTCTTGCACTTTTACTTTTATTGATTTCCTTCTTACTCGGCTCATGTTCCGGTCTCCGAATACACCATCAACTTAAAAAAGGCCTGCAGGACGAGGTATTTGCTAACAGTTTTACCGGAGTTGCTTTTTTCGATCTTCAGAAAAACAGGATGCTCTACCAGAAAAATGCACAGAAATATTTTACTCCCGCGAGTAATATGAAACTATTTTCCTTTTATGCAGGTTTAAAATTTCTTGGCGATAGCATTGAAGGAATTTATTATCGGGAAACCCACGATTCGCTGATCTTTACCGGAACCGGAGATCCCTCCTTTCTAAATCACAAGCTGCAGGTTTCCACCGTCTACAATTTCCTGGGTAAAACCTCAACTCCTCTCTATTATCAGCCGAAAAAGTTTTACGATGAAAATTTTGGTCCCGGCTGGGCGTGGGACGATTATAATTATGCTTTTTCTGCAGAACGATCTTCTTTTCCCATCTACGGAAACCTTGTAGAAATTACTTTCCCGGTCTCTTCGGAAGTGAGAATTTTACCCCGAATTTTTCAAAAATCACTCCGGAAATCTCAGGATACTTTGCTGCCGCCAGGGCGCGAGAACGACACTAACATTTTTTATTATCCGCCATCAACAGATAGGGTTTCAAAAAAAAGATATATTCCTTTTAAATATTCTCCCGAACTGTTTGTGCAGCTTCTTTCCGATACGCTTCATAAACCTGTAAAACTTCTGGACAGGACTTCCCATTCCAGATTGACTACCCCCATTTACAGCATTCCTACAGACAGTTTATACAAAACCATGCTGCAGGAAAGCGATAATTTTATGGCAGAACAGCTGCTTTATATGGTTTCTCAAAAAATATCCGATACACTCACTGCTTCGGAAACCATAGATTTTCTGAAAAATGATATTTTTAAAGAGCTTCCCCAGGAACCTGTGTGGGTAGATGGGTCAGGACTTTCCCGATATAACATGGTAACACCCGAAGATCTTGTTTTTCTTCTGAAGAAAATCCACAAAGAGATTCCCGAAAAAAGGCTTTTTGAACTACTGCCCGTGGGCGGAAAATCAGGCACTCTTAAAAATGCCTTTAAGGAGGAGCCTCCTTTTATTTTTGCAAAAACAGGAAGCCTGAGCAATAATTATTCACTTAGTGGGTATTTGAAAACCCGAAAAGGAAAAATTATCCTTTTCAGTTTTATGAATAACCATTTCGTAATTCCCTCTTCGGAAATTAAAGCCGCAATGGAAAAAATTCTTCTTGATATCTACCACAAAAACTAAAAAAAGGTCTTTGCCCGGGCAGGAGAAACTTTAAATAAATTCCCTTAAATTAGTGGCAAAGGAAGATTCCCCATTTATGGAAAGAAGAAATTTTTTAAGAAATGTAAGTGCAGGCGGACTGGCATTTTCATTATCATCATTTATAGCTCCTTTAGGGTTTAATAATGAGAGTCTTATTGAAAATAAAGATATTCTCAGGCCCAAACACCTTTCTGAAGGAGATACAATCGGTATTATAAGTCCTTCTTCGGCGATTTTTGAAACCGAACCTTATGAAATAGCAAAGGAGAGTTTCGAAGCGATGGGATTAAAGGTTAAAATGGGTAAGTTCGTAACCGCTCATTACGGACACCTGGCTGGAACCGATGAAGAGCGGGCAGCTGAATTCAATGATATGTTTCGCGACCCCGAAGTAAATGCAGTCATCGCGCTTCGTGGTGGTTCCGGTGCCGCAAGAATTCTTGATAAAATCGATTACGGCTTAATAGCTAAAAATCCCAAGATTTTTGTCGGGTACAGCGATATAACAGCGCTTCACCTCGCCATTTTTGCCAAAACAGGACTGGTAACTTTTCACGGGCCTCTGGCCACCTCCACCTGGAACGACTTTACTTATGCACATTTCAAAGAGATTCTTTTTGAAGCAAAGGCGGCAACATTAAAAAACCCAACACTTATTGGTGATAATCTCACACAGGTGTCCGATCGCGTCAGCACCATCACCCCCGGCACCGCAAAAGGCAAATTAATAGGCGGCAATCTCTCGGTATTAACAGGAATTATGGGTTCTGCTTACCTTCCCGATTGGGAAGGCAAAATTCTCTATCTTGAAGAGGTAGGCGAAAAAATTTATGCCATCGACCGAATGATGTCTCAACTTCATCTTGGGGGCGTGTTCGAAAAGATCTCCGGCTTTGTCTTTGGCCATTGTACCGAATGCGAACCGGGAGGCAGTGGTTACGGTTCCTTAACCCTGGAACAGGTAATTGATCATTATATAAAACCCTTAAAAATCCCGGCATATACGGGTGCGCAATTCGGGCATATAAGTGAAATTTTCACTATTCCGAATGGATTGGAAGCCGAGTTAGACGCAACAAACGGACTCATTCAGCTTTTATCTCCGGCAGTAATCTAACGCTCAAAAAAATGGAAAAAGAAAAAGAGTTTATAGCAGATATTCAGCAAGGATATCAAACTTCCGGGGATTTTATATATATGGGAGCAGCGATGCTCGATTCCAAACCTTATTCCGAAGCCAGGGTAAAAATCCCGTTAAAAACCATCAATAGGCATGGGCTTATTGCCGGTGCTACAGGAACCGGGAAAACCAAAACTCTTCAGATCCTTGCCGAAAATCTTTCCGAAAAAGGCGTTCCCGTGTTGCTTATGGATATAAAAGGAGATTTAAGCGGAATCGCAAAACCGGCAACTCCAAACGAAAAGCTAACCGCCAGACACAAAATTTTGGATTTCGAATTTACTCCTAACGCCTCCCCTGTCGAAATTTTAAGCCTTTCTGAACAACCCGGGGTTCGTTTAAAAGCCACGGTGAGCGAATTCGGGCCTGTTTTGCTTTCCAGGATTCTGGATTTATCGGAAACACAAACCGGAATTCTTGCCATCATTTTTAAATATTGCGACGATAATCATTTGCCATTGCTCGATTTAATGGATCTTAAAAAAATCCTTCAGTATGCCACAGATGAAGGTGCAGAAGAATTTGAAAACGACTACGGAAGAGTTTCTTCTGCCTCTACCGGGGCGATTTTAAGAAAAATAGTGAGCCTGGAACAGCAGGGAGCCGATTTATTTTTCGGAGAAACTTCTTTTGAAGTGAAAGATCTCACCAAAAAAACTGCAGAAGGCAAAGGCTTTGTAAATATTATTCGGCTGGATGATATCCAGGATAAGCCTAAACTGTTTTCCACTTTTATGCTCAGCCTTTTGGCAGAAATTTATTCCACTTTCCCGGAACGGGGAGACAGCGAAAAACCAGAACTGGTTCTTTTTATTGATGAAGCCCATCTTATTTTTAACGAAGCCTCGAAAGCTTTACTGAATCAGATCGAAAGCATCGTGAAATTAATTCGCAGTAAAGGGATCGGTATTTATTTTGTAACTCAGGATCCCACCGATGTTCCGCGCGAAATATTAAGCCAGTTAGGATTAAAGATTCAGCATGCATTGAGGGCCTTCACGGCAAACGACAGAAAAGCAATAAAACTGGCTGCCGAAAATTACCCGCTTTCGGAATTTTATGACACCAAAGAAGTTTTAACTTCCCTCGGAATTGGGGAAGCGCTTATTTCTGCACTTGATGAAAAGGGACGTCCCACGCCCCTGGCCGCAACGATGTTACGGGCACCTATGAGCAGAATGGATATCTTAACCCCTGAAGAACTGGATTCGCTTATAAATAACTCGCCGCTGCTCTACAAATATAATTCTGACATAAATAGAGAAAGCGCTTACGAAATCCTTACACAAAAAATTAAAGAAGCCTCTCAGGAAGAATTAAAAGAAAAAGCCAAAGAGCAGCGACAGAAAATAAATAAGACCACATCGCGTTCTAAAAATTCTTCATCTACTGAAGGAGCCATTATAAAAGTACTTACCAGTGCCACTTTTATTCGCGGCGTAATGAGTATATTAAACAAAGCCTTAAAATAAAGAACACCAATGAAAAAAATCAGCCTTCTTTTTACTATTGCCATCCTTGCGATTTCCTGCGGAAAAGATACCGATCCGTTTATTATTAAAAACGACAGGGTAGGAAGATTGACCAAAGAAGTTAAAATAAATCAGTTGGATTCGGTATTCAAAAATGATTCTATTGTACGGAATACTACCAAAAATGAATTTTCTAGCGCTACTCATGACATAGAAATTTTCGATAAGAAAGGCTCACCATTGATGGTATTGGAACCCATACAGCAATTCGACTCCACCAGTACGGTTGGGTATATTCAGATCCTGGACAGTCGTTATAAAACCAAAAAAGGTCTGAATTTGCAGAGCACTTTTGGAGATGTGGTAAAAAACTATAAAATTTCGCGGATCGAAAACACCCTGAATTCGGCAGTAGTCTTTATAGACGAACTCAACCTTTACCTTACCATCGATAAGAAAGAATTGCCGGCCAGCCTCCGGTATGACACCGATACCAAAATAAATGCTAACCAAATTCCGGATTCGGCAAAAATCAAGTATTTTATGATTAGCTGGTAACCTCTTGTAGGTTTCCTTTGTTTAGAAAATGTTAATTACGAGTTCATTTTAATTTCTTTGGCTACCTTTATTTTCTAACCAATATTTTACATTATGATTAAAGTTTTGGCAATTATTATGTTAATCGGTGGCGCAATCGCGTTAGTAATGGGAGTTTTAGGCATAGCCGGCAATATATCTTTAATGATTAACGGCTGGGCTCTGGCTATTCTTGGATTCATTTTCTTTATCGCCGGTATTTCGATGCTCAAATCCCGAAAAGACACGGACGAGGTAGCAGTTGAAAGTAAAAAAGCAGATTAATTTATACTTTTTTAATTTAATGGCAGGTCCTCTTTTGGGGACCTGCATTGTTTCTGGAAACCCTGTTCTTCCCTTTTAAAAACCTTTATCTTTGATAAAAATATTAAATTATGAAGCTTACCCGCATAAATAAATTTTTAAGCGAAGCCGGATATTGTTCCCGCCGGGAAGCCGATAAACTAATCGAAAAAAAACGAGTAACCATAAACGATTCTGTTCCAGAAATGGGAACAAAAGTCGCCGAGGGAGATGTCGTAAAGGTAGATGGTAAAGTTATTACACCCTCCCATAAAAAAAACGTGTATCTGGCCTTTAACAAACCCGTGGGAATAGTTTGCACCACCGATACAGGCGTAGAAAAAAATAATATCATAGATTTTATTAATTATCCGTCCCGTATATTCCCCATTGGCCGGTTAGATAAAGCCAGCGAGGGACTTATTTTTCTAACCGATGATGGCGATATCGTGAATAAAATCTTGCGCGCCCGGAATAATCATGAAAAGGAATATATCGTAACCGTGAACCGCCCGGTCACTTCTACTTTTATTGAAAAAATGAGCAATGGAATCCCCATTCTGGATACGGTGACAAAAAAGTGTGTGGTGGAAAAATTAGGCAATTTCGATTTTCGGATTATTCTTACACAAGGCTTAAACCGTCAGATTCGCAGAATGTGCGAGTATTTAAATTACGAAGTTGTTAATCTAAAGAGAATTCGAATCATGAATGTACAGCTGGATATTCCTACTGGTGAGTGGAGAGATTTAACAAAGGAGGAACTTCGGTTGCTCTATGATCTGGTTGAAGATTCCAGTAAAACTGCTCCTGTACACAGACCTCAATCTTCAGGTTCATTTAAATCTTAACAGTATATTGGCGATTTTTGCTCTTTTACTTCAGCAATATCTTTTTATTTTTAATCAACTTTCTAAAATTTCTAATAATAGCTTTAATTTTAAAAGAAAATGAGTGATTTACAACCTTTTCATTTAGCCATACCCGTAAAGAATCTTGAAGAAAACAGGACTTTCTATCGGGAGGTTCTGGGCTGCGAGGAAGGACGCAGCAGTGATCACTGGGTAGATTTTAATTTTTTCGGTCACCAGCTGGTAATTCACGTTCAGGAAACCGCCGAAGAAGTGAATAAAAAAGGTAACCCCGTTGATGGAAAAGATGTACCTATCCCTCATTTTGGAGTGGTCCTGAAATGGGAGGATTTTAAGAGATTTTCAGAAGAATTAAAGAAAAAAAATATTGAATTTGTAATTGAACCTTACATCCGGTTCCAGGGAAAAACCGGCGAACAGGCTACTATGTTTTTTAGAGATCCTTCCGGAAATGCCCTGGAATTTAAATCGTTTAAAAATATTGATCAGTTATTTGCAAAATAGAACTACATGAATAGATTAAACCCCTCTTTAGTACGCCAGGTATTTGTCCTGCTGCTTATTCTTTTTTTCGGGGTTTTAATTTTTAACGAAATGATCCCGTACCTCACCGGGATTCTGGGCGCCATTACTCTTTTCGTGCTTTTAAGAAATTGGATGAAAGCACTTGTACAAAAAGGCTGGCGAAAAGCCTGGTCTGCTGCCTTGCTTATGTTCGGTTCTTTTATATGTATTTTGCTACCTATTGTAGCCATTATTTTTATGCTTTCTTCTAAAATAGGGAAAGCGGTTTCCAATTCAGAAAAGGTAGTAAATGCCCTAAAGGAACAATTAAATGAACTGGAGAAATACATTGGTTATGATATCAGCTCTACCATAGATGGCAGTTCAATTACAAACTGGATTTCTTCAAGTTTAAAGAACCTTGCAGGAGGTACGTTTACGGCTTTTATCGCTGTGGGAATTATGTATTTTTTGCTGTATTATATGCTTATTAATCAGGAAAGAATGAAAGATATTCTTACTGCTTATATTCCGTTAGACAAAAAAAATATAAAGCTCATTGGTAAAGAAAGTAATGAATCTGTAAAATCGAATGCGCTGGGAATCCCTTTAGTGGCCTTGATTCAGGGAGTTGTAGCCTTAGTAGGATTTTTGATTTTCGATATTCCCGATCCGTTTTTCTGGTTTGCCATTACCGCGATAGGTTCCATGATCCCCTTTATTGGAACCGCCATTGGCATTATTCCTGTTACCATTATTATGTTTTCTCAGGGCGCAAATTTTCAGGCCTTTGGGATCCTGATTTACGGATTTGTGGTGGTGGGCTCTACAGATAATATTGTACGGCTTTATATTTTAGAAAAACTTTCGAGCGTTCACCCGCTTATCACCCTTTTCGGGGTGGTGGTAGGAGTGCCGCTTTTCGGGTTCATTGGACTCATATTTGGGCCGTTGCTGATCTCTCTCTTTTTACTTATATTAAAGATATATAAGAAGGAATACGGAAATGAAAATGATAAATTATAACAATTTTAAACACTGATAAAATGTTTGGTAGAAAAGAAAAAACGATAGATGAAGATTACGTAAGTGGTGAAATCACAAAGGTAAATGATAACGATGTGCAGGTCGCCATGGATAATCAAGAAGAGATTTCTTCAAAAATCCTAAATTCCGGAATGCTGAAAAAATACACCGAACTCGCAAAAGTAATGTTCGGAATGCTGAAAGATTACAGAAAAGGAATTTATACCAATGTTCCCTGGTTTACCATTGCAGCAATAGCTTTCGGATTTTTATATATTCTTAATCCTTTTGACATAATTCCTGATTTTATTCCAGGACTGGGATATATTGATGACATGGCCGTTTTTACCTTTGGGCTTCGATTTATAGAATCTGATCTTCACAATTATCTCGACTGGAAATTGGAAAATCAAGATGACGAAGATTAGACTTTAAAGGGCGCGGTGATTTTCCCTGGCCAGTAAAGTGTTTTTAAGAAGCATAGCTACAGTCATGGGCCCGACTCCTCCCGGAACAGGTGTTATGTAGGAAGCTCTTTTGCTCACGTTTTCAAAATCTACATCTCCTTTTAAGATATAGCCTTTTTCGGCATTATCATCGGGTACGCGGGTGATTCCCACATCAATAATTACGGCGTCATCCTTAATCATTTCTCCTTTAAGAAAATCAGGGATGCCTACTGCAATTATAATAATATCGGCCTGCGAAGTGATCTGGGTAATATTTTTAGTAAACTCATGAGTAAGCGTAACGGTAGAATTCCCGGGGAAGCCACTGCGGCCCATCAAAATGCTCATCGGGCGGCCTACAATGTAGCTACGTCCTATCACTACGGTATGCTTTCCTTTAGTTGGAATATCGTAACGTTCCAGGAGTTCAAGAATGCCAAAGGGAGTGGCGGGAATAAAAGAAGTCATATCCAGGGCCATTCTTCCGAAGTTGGTAGGATGAAAACCATCTACATCTTTCTCAGGATTTACTGCCATTAATACTTTTTGAGTATCCATTTGAGGCGGCAAAGGCAATTGAACGATGAATCCGTCGATATCAGGATTTTCATTCAATTCCTTTATTTTCTTAAGAAGTTCGGTTTCAGTCGAGGTGCTGGACATCCGGTAGAGAGAAGATTGAAATCCCACCCTTTCACAGGCTTTTACCTTACTGTTCACGTAGGTAAGACTGGCGCCATCGTTTCCTACGATAATTGCTGCCAAATGGGGGACTTTTTCCCCTCTGTCTTTCATTTTTTGAACCTCATCTGCAATTTCATTTTTAATGTCATTGCTTATTTTTTTTCCGTCGAGAAGAACCATTTTTCAGTATTCAGTTTTTGGTTAGCAAGGGACCTTCTGTCCCAAAATGCAAATAATAATTAAAAAGATGATCTGTTTTTATTCTGAATTTCTTATTTCGGTTTTTAATTCCTCCCGATTAAGGATTATTTCATTCCTTTCATCATCTGCATCATTTTTCTTCCGCCGCCGCCCTGCATCATCTTCATCATTTTTCCCATTTGGTTGAATTGTTTTAACAACTGGTTCACCTGCTGAACTGAAGTTCCGGAACCCGCTGCAATTCGTTTCTTTCTATTGGCGTTTATCACTTTGGGAGTACTTCTTTCTTCCGTAGTCATGGAATAAATGATCGCTTCAACATGTTTAAAGGCATCATCATCTATATCTACATCTTTCAGCATCTTTCCTGCCCCGGGAATCATTCCCATAAGATCCTTCATAGATCCCATTTTTTTGATCTGGTGTAACTGGGTAAGAAAATCATCAAATCCGAACTGGTTTTTAGCAATTTTCTTCTGAAGTTTTCGCGCCTCCTCTTCATCATATTGTTCCTGCGCTCTTTCCACAAGAGAAACCACATCTCCCATTCCCAGGATCCTGTCGGCCATACGTGACGGATAAAAAATATCCAACGCGTCCATTTTTTCGCCTGTCCCAATAAATTTTATAGGTTTATCTACTACAGATTTAATGGAAATCGCTGCACCACCCCGGGTATCACCATCCAGCTTAGTTAGAATAACGCCGTCAAAATTCAGGCGATCATTAAATGCCTTTGCAGTATTCACGGCATCCTGGCCGGTCATGGAATCCACAACAAATAAGGTTTCCTGAGGTTGAATGGCCTGATGAATGTTAGCAATTTCGGTCATCATCGCTTCATCTATAGCTAAACGACCCGCAGTATCTATAATTACAACATCATGTCCGTTCTCTTTGGCATAAGCGATGGCAGCTTTTGAAATCGCTACCGGGTCCTGATTTCCCTCTTCGCTGTATACCTCAACACCAACCTGTTCTCCCACCACGTGCAACTGATTGATCGCCGCCGGACGATAAATATCACAGGCTACCAACAAAGGCTTTTTGTTCTTTTTGGTCTTAAGGAAATTGGCGAGTTTCCCCGAGAAAGTGGTTTTACCACTCCCCTGCAAACCAGACATTAAAATCACCGACGGATTTCCCGAAAGGTTGATTCCTTCAGCCTCTCCGCCCATAAGATCGGTAAGCTCATCTTTTACAAGCTTTACCATTAATTGTCCAGGTTTAAGAGCTGTAAGCACGTTTTGGCCCAGTGCTTTTTCCTTCACCGTGGAGGTAAATTCCTTGGCAATTTTATAGTTTACATCGGCATCTACCAGCGCCCTTCGTACTTCTTTTAAAGTCTCGGCAACGTTTACTTCAGTAATCTGGCCGTGACCTTTTAAAACGTGTAAGGCATTATCTAACTTATCGCTTAAACTATCAAACATAATCTTCTTCTGGTTTTAATTCCCATTTAATTAATGGAATGCAAATTTAAGGATTTGATACTGAAGTGAAAATTTTTATTTCACAACAAAGTTTTGAGGGGTTTCTGGTTTCTGGTTTTTTAAAAAACTCATAACTCAATACCTCTTCACTCAATCTTTTGACTTTTTAACTTTTAACTTTTAACTTTCTAACTTAAAATTACATCCTTTCCGGCACCTGGATTCCCAGCAGTTTAAAAGCTGATTTTATTACCCCGGCCACCGTTTTGGCCAACTGCACCCGGAATTCCTTTTCTTCTTCGGTATCCGCGCCTAAAATACTTATATTCTGATAGAAAGAATTAAATTCTTTTACCAGCTCGTACGTGTAATTAGCAATTAAAGCCGGACTGTGAGTTTCTCCTGCCAAACTTACCGTATCGGGATATAAAAGCAGCTGTTTTATAAGCTCCCTTTCCTTTTCCTGAAGATTATAAGCTGCAGAAAAATCGCTTACCTCTTTATCATCAGCCTTTCTCAAAATGGACTGAATACGCGCATAAGTGTACTGAATAAAGGGTCCGGTATTTCCCTGAAAATCTACCGATTCTTCAGGATTAAAAAGAATGCGTTTTCTGGGATCCACCTTCAGTATATAATATTTAAGTGCTCCCAGGCCAATGATCTTGTAGAGTTCTTCTTTTTCCTTTTCAGAATATTCATCGAGTTTACCTAATTCTTCTGAAATAGTTTTGGCTGTTTGTACCATTTCTTCAACTAAATCATCGGCATCTACCACAGTTCCTTCGCGGCTTTTCATTTTTCCGCTGGGGAGATCCACCATTCCATAACTTAAATGATATAAATAATCTGCCCAGGTAAAGCCAAGTTTTTTCAGGATCAAAAACAGCACTTTAAAGTGATAATCCTGCTCGTTTCCAACCGTATACACCATCCCGTCGAGGTGAAAATCCTCTACCCGCTGAATCGCAGTTCCTATATCCTGCGTCATGTAAACGGCGGTGCCGTCGCTGCGCAATACTATTTTCTCATCCAGGCCTTCATCTGTAAGGTCAATCCATACGCTGCCATCTTCTTTCTTATAAAAAACACCTTTTTTAAGGCCTTGTTTTACGACGTCTTTTCCTAAAAGATAGGTTTGGCTCTCGTAATAATTCTTATCGAAATCTACGCCCAGCGTCTCGTAAGTAGCTTCAAAGCCTTTGTACACCCAGTTGTTCATTTTTTCCCAAAGCGCAACTGTTTCGGGATCGCCTGCTTCCCATTTCAAGAGCATTTCTTTGGCCGCCACGAAAATAGGAGCTTCGGCTTTAGCTTCTTCTTCGGTCTTCCCAGCTGAAATTAAAGCAGCGATTTCCTTTTTATACTCTTTATCGAATTTTACATAGTAATTCCCAACAAGTTTATCGCCTTTTAATGAAGTAGATTCAGGAGTTTCTCCATTTCCAAAAAGTTTCCAGGCAATCATGGATTTACAAATATGTATCCCCCGATCATTTATGATCTGAGTTTTATACACTTTATTGCCATTAGCCTTTAAAATTTCGGCCACCGAATATCCCAGTAAATTATTTCTGATATGCCCTAAATGCAACGGTTTATTGGTATTGGGCGAAGAATATTCTACCAAAACGGTTTTAGAAGAATCAGTAACACTCTTAAACCCAAAGTCCTTCTTACTTTCAATTTCGCGAAAAGCATTGAGGTAGTAAGAATCGCTCAGCACAATGTTCAAAAAACCCTGAATAACATTGAATTTTTCGACCTCAGCAACATTCGAAACCAGATATTCTCCAATCTCGTTCCCCAGTTTTACAGGATTGGTTTTAACCTGCCGGAGCATCGGGAAAGTCACCAGCGTTATATCTCCTTCAAAATCTTTACGGGTAGGCTGAAATTCTACATTTTCCAGAGTAACTCCATGAATTTCCTGAACCGCATTTATGACCTGATTTTCAATTATTGACTGAATATTCATCAACCTGATATTTTGTTTAAAAAAAATCTTTTTTATCCCTGAAAGCAGGATTAAAGCCGCAAAGATAATAGAAATAAAGGGTTTGGAAGCCGCTTAATCTTCAAATCCTTACCTTTATAAAAATTGAAGTATGCTTCTGAATATTAGTTATAACAATCCCGAGATTCGGGAAAAAATAAATGCTGAAGTTGGGAACCCTTTTACCCTTGTGGAGCGGTTCAAACTCAACGGCACCGGTTCTCCTAAGCTAAAGATTACCACTACCAGTATAGACATCCACAATCTTTTAGTGCTCGATAACAACACCAACACCTGCAATATCGAGATGCGACCACAGGGAATTATTATTATGTTTCGTGCTTTGTTAGATACCTACGCTTTGGTAATCCCTTATTTCAAATTGAATCTTTACAAGGGTAAAGCTGAAGAATATTCAATTTACAAAGATCATTATTTCATTAAAGTGGAGGCAAAAGATGCCGGGGTTCATAAATTCATGAAAAAAATTATTGACTATAAATCCGATAATGCTCCAACACAAATTGAAGATTTATTGTAAGAAGCAAGAAGTCAAAATTTTTATCGTTTTTTAAAAGCAAATCCCCCGATCAGGAAAAGCACTCCCAGCCCGATCATGGCGTACGATTGGGTATTGTCTCCCTGCGCCTGAACCTTTAATGGCCCTGCCTCCAGCGAGACTTCGGGAGAGATCCAGGTGTATAGGCCATATCCTACCAATAGTATTCCCACTGCTAACAAAACAATCTTCAGAACATTATTCATTTTACTTTTTTTATTTACTGTTTAAGGTGAAATTACTCATTTTATTCCTAAATTAAGTAAAAATTGAAATGAGGATTTTGCTTACCGGTGCCAATGGTTACATTGGACTCCGCCTGCTTCCCGAATTGATAAATCGGGGACACGAGGTAATTTGTGCTGTTAGAAATAAAAACAGATTGTCTGTAAATAAAAATCTGCAATCCAAAATCGAAATTGTAGAAATCGATTTTCTTGAAGATTTTGCAGTGCCAGAATCGGTTAAGAACATCGATGCCGCTTATTACTTGATTCATTCCATGACTGCTTCCACCGTCGATTTTGACAGCCGCGAAGCTAAAGCCGCCACTAATTTCAATTCTTTGATGGCCCAAACTTCGGTAAAACAAGTGATTTACCTCAGCGGAATTGTAAACGAAGAAAAACTCTCAAAACATTTAAAATCCCGCAAACAGGTAGAAGATATCCTGTATCGTGGAAATTTTTCGTTGACCGTGTTACGGGCGGCGATTATTGTGGGCTCCGGAAGTTCTTCCTTTGAAATTATAAGAGACCTCTGTGAAAAGCTGCCACTTATGATCACTCCTACCTGGGTAAAAACCCGCTGCCAACCCATTGCCATACGAGATGTGCTTCAGTTTTTAACAGGGGTGCTGGCAAATAAAAGTTGTTTTAATGAATCTTTCGATATTGGGGGACCTGATATTTTATCGTACAAAGAAATGATGAGGATCTACAGTGAAATCCGAAATCTCAACCTCACCATTATCGATGTACCTTTTCTTTCGCCAAAGCTTTCTTCATACTGGTTATATTTTGTTACCTCCACCTCCTATAAACTCGCCTTAAATCTGGTTGAAAGTATGCGAGTAGAAGTAATAACCAACGACACCCGCTTACAGGAACTTTTAGAAATAAAACCTATTTCCTATAAGAAAGCGATAGAACTGGCCTTTTATAAAATTGAACAAAACCAGGTGGTTTCCAGTTGGAAGGACTCTATGAGCAGTGGCAGATTTAAAAAAGAACTTAACAGTTATATCCAGATCCCAACGTATGGGTGCTTAAAAGATGAAAGATCGCAAAAGGTGCAGGACCCCGAAAAAGTGCTAAACAAAATCTGGTCTATTGGCGGAGAAAAAGGCTGGTACTACGCCAACTGGCTATGGAAATTTCGCGGATATCTCGATAAATTTGTAGGCGGTGTAGGGTTGCGCCGCGGAAGAACCCACGCCACCAATATAGCTACCGGTGATTCCCTGGATTTTTGGAGAGTGCTTTTGGCCGATAAAGAAGAAAAAAGACTTCTGCTTTTCGCCGAAATGAAAGTCCCCGGCGAAGCCTGGCTGGAGTTTGAAATAGATGAAAACAATATTTTTCACCAAACGGCCACTTTCCGGCCCCGTGGATTATGGGGAAGGTTATATTGGTACACAATGCTTCCATTTCATTATTTTATATTTGAAGGGATGATGCAGGCAATCGCGAATCCAAAAAATTAACTATTGCAAAAAAAAACATATCATACTTTCAAAAATCCTATTTTAATAATTTCCTCCGGAATTTTATTACTTACCGCTTTATACATCTTTTTCTTTACAGAACAGTTCTATTTTTTTATTGAAGAAGGAAGCATCTGGGTCCGGGAGCGGTTTGGTGCTTTTTATTTATGGCTCGGGCTTGCTACAGTTCTTTTCCTGTTGGTTATAGCTTTTTCGAAAGTGGGAAGATTAAAGCTGGGCGATACCAAACCTGAATTTAATCGTTGGTCGTGGATTGCGATGCTGTATAGCGCGGGAATGGGAGCCGGGATTTTGCTGCGCTGCGTGCAAGAGCCTGTCTTTATGTATCTTCATAACCCGATAAAAAATGGAGCTTCTTCAAAAATTGTAGGCTTGGAATTCACTTTTTATCAATGGGGATTTACAGCCTGGGCTTTTTATGGTGTATTTGCTCTTTTGGTAGCATATGCCGTATTTATTAGAAAAAGACACGTACGGCTTGGTACCAGTCTACCGC
>JBAVQO010000321.1:0-2854 GCA_049694135.1 Gillisia sp.
CCTCTTCCCTTTCCGAACAGAGAAGTTAAGCCCGATAGCGCAGATGGTACTGCTGTATTGTGGGAGAGTATGTCGCCGCCTTCTTTTTGAAAGGCCTTTACTGAAAAGTAGAGGCTTTTTTTATGCTTTAATATTAACTCAATAAAAACCCTTCCCATCAAAAATAGAGGGTTTTACTTTTTGGATATGATTGAGTTTTAAAAAAGAAGAGCAGCCAGATGGCTGCTCTTCGCTTTATGTTATACTGTGGTATATTTTATTTATTAAGAATACTCCTGGAAATCACTATTTTCTGAATTTCTGAAGTTCCCTCATATATCTGTGTAATCTTGGCATCACGCATTAAACGCTCTACGTGATATTCTTTTACGTAGCCATTTCCACCGTGTACCTGAACGGCTTCAACTGTAACATCCATCGCTACTTGCGAGGCGTACAGTTTTGCCATGGCGCCGGAAAGATCATAATTACCATCATTATCTTTATCCCACGCCGCTTTCATAACAAGATGTCGGGCGGCTTCAATAGAAGTATACATGTCAGCAAGTTTAAAAGCGATGGCCTGGTGGTTGCAAATTTCGGTGCCAAAGGCTTTTCTCACTTTTGAATAATCCCGGGCAAGTTCATAAGCTCCTCCGGCAATTCCCAGTGCCTGGGAGGCAATACCTATTCTTCCTCCGGAAAGGGTTTTCATCGCGAATTTGAATCCGAAGCCATCTTCCCCTATCCGGTTTTCTTTGGGAACTTTTACGTCATTAAAAATAAGGGAATGAGTATCGCTTCCTCTAATGCCCAGCTTTCGCTCTTTGGGACCAACTTCAAAACCTTCCCATCCTTTTTCTACAATAAAAGCATTAATGCCGTGATGTTTTTTCTCCCGATCGGTCTGTGCGATAACCAGATAAAAATCGGCAGAATTACCATTAGTAATCCAGTTTTTAGTGCCGTTTAAAATATAATGATCGCCCTTGTCTATTGCTGTTGTCTTTTGTGAAGTAGCATCGCTTCCGGCTTCCGGTTCAGAAAGGCAAAAGGCACCAAGCGATTCGCCGGTGGTTAATTTAGAAAGATATTTTTCTTTCTGAGCATCAGTTCCATAGGTGTCCAGACCCCAGCAAACCAGGGAATTGTTTACAGACATTACAACAGAAGCGGACGCGTCTATTTTTGAAATTTCTTCCATCGCCAGAACATAAGAAACGGTATCCATTCCGCCGCCGCCGTATTCGGGAGAAGCCATCATTCCAAGAAAACCCAGTTCCCCCATTTTTTTTATCTGCTCCTTCGGAAATTGTTCCTTTTCATCTCTTTCTATAACGCCCGGCAGCAATTCGTTTTTGGCAAAATCGCGTGCGGCATCGCGAATCATTATATGTTCTTCTGTTAGTTTAAAATCCATTCTTGCATTTAATTTAAGAAAATCAATTTTTTGTGATCAAAGATAAGTTTTTGACTAGTATTATTCAATAAAGAATAATTATTTTTACGAATATGAAAAAAAATCAGGTGAAGATAATTGGCGTCATGTCGGGAACTTCGTTAGACGGAATAGATCTTGTTTCCGTTATTTTCAATTATGAAAATCAGTGGAAGTTTACGATAGAAAAGGCAGAAACCGTTCCGTATCCTTTAGCCTTAAAAAAGGCTTTGGCAGCAGCTATTAATTCTAGTGAAAAAGAGCTGCTTACGTTAAATATTTCTTACACCAGATTTTTAGGAGCTGTTATTTTACAGTTTATCCAGAAAAACAATATCCGCGATATAGATGCGATTAGCAGTCATGGTCATACTATTAAGCACGAGCCACAAAATAATTTTACGTTGCAGATTGGAAATCGGCCAGAATTGGCAAAAATTGTAAAGCATGTGGTGGTTTGCGACTTTAGAGTTCAGGACGTACAAATGGGCGGCCAGGGTGCGCCCTTAGTTCCGTTTGGAGATGAAATTCTTTTTAATGAGTTTAGGTATTGCTTAAACCTGGGCGGTTTTGCCAATATTTCAGCTTCAGAAGATGAAAAAAGAATAGCCTATGATATTTGTGCGGTAAACACCGTTTTAAATTTTTATGCTGAAAAATTGGGATACGATTTTGATGAAAATGGAAAAATCGCAGAATCGGGTGTTTTTAATGAAACATTATTTCAACAACTTCAGCAACTTGATTTTTATAAAAAAAAGCCTCCCAAATCGTTGGGCATAGAATGGGTAAAATCACAGGTTTTCCCAATATTAAAGGAGTTTGAAGAAGATATCCCTTCAGTTTTAAATACGTATACATTGCACGTGGCGTCACAAATTGCCGAAAATATAAAAAATAAAAAAGGAGTTTCTGTTCTGGTTACCGGAGGCGGAGCATTCAACACATTTTTAATAAAGACTTTAAAAAGTAAAACCAAAGCGAAGATTATACTTCCATCATCAGAAATAATAAATTTTAAAGAAGCGCTGGTATTTGCTTTTTTAGGATTGCGTAAACTTAGAGGAGAAATAAATGTACAGGCATCAGTAACAGGAGCGAAAAAAGACCATTCCTCGGGAAATATTTTTACTCCCTAATAATTTGATATTTTGAAGAAGTCGCCGATATAGTTTTATATTTGCGTACAACGAAAAAAAGAAATCTAATACAATAATGGCGCATTAACTTTTCAAAAAGGAAAAGATGGAGCTATTAAAATGGAAATAAATGAAAGAATTACTTGAGATTTACGAAAATAAACAACCGGAAATAGTTTTTAACTGGAAGGATAAAGAAACCGATGCCGAAGGCTGGACAGTTATAAATTCACTTAGAGGTGGCGCTGCGGGCGGTGGCACGAGGATGCGCGAAGGCCTGGATATGAATGAAGTGCTT
>JBAVQO010000322.1:0-3535 GCA_049694135.1 Gillisia sp.
ACACTGTTTATATGGAGATGATAATTAATTTTTATTCCGCCGTAAATATAATTAGGCAGGAAAGAATTCAAGGTAACAATTGTTACCTTTTCTAATAAAATCCTTTTTATTTGCAAAAAAACTATGAGTTGGATATATGAGCCCTGGCCGTGGTATGTGGCCGGACCCCTGATCGCATTTACTATGTTTGTTTTACTGTTTTCCGGAAAGCAATTCGGAATGTCTTCTAACCTGCGAACGATTTGTTCCATAGGAGGGGCGGGAAAAGTTAGCGACTTCTTTAAATTCAATTGGAAAAAGGAACGCTGGAACCTAATGGTTGTGATAGGTGCAGTAATTGGAGGATTTATCGCTTCACATTATCTCTCTGATAATGTTGTTAAGATAAATCCTGAAGTAGCCCGGGAACTCTCCCGGGATTACGGTATTAAAAGTGCAGAAAGTTCCTATTTACCCACAGAGATTTTTGGTACTTCAAACCTAACGAACCCATTTTCCATCCTGATCTTGCTGGCAGGTGGATTTTTGGTAGGTTTTGGTTCCAGGTATGCCGGAGGTTGTACCTCGGGCCATGCTATTTCTGGTCTTAGCAATCTTCAGTTGCCTTCTTTAATCGCCGTTACGGGATTTTTTATTGGAGGTCTTGTTATGGTTCATTTTTTATTTCCTTTGATTTTTGGTGTATGAAATATGTTGGTTTTTTAAGTATCGGTATTTTTTTCGGAATTGTGATGTTTAAATCTGAAGCTGCTTCCTGGTTTCGAATTTATGAAATGTTCCAATTCGGATCTTTCCACATGTATGGAATAATAGGTTCTGCCTTAATGATAGGAATAATCGGAGTTCAGGTTATTAAACGAAAAAATGTAAAGGCAGTGGGAGGTAAAGACATGCGTTTAAAGCCAAAGAAAAAGGGTGTAAAGCGTTATTTATTCGGCGGCATTTTATTTGGGCTGGGCTGGGCTTTAGCAGGAGCCTGTCCCGGACCGATGTATGTGTTGGCGGGCGCAGGTTATTGGTCTATTTTAGTGGTTATTGCGGGTGCACTGGCAGGCACTTTTGTCTACGGATTGGTAAGGCACAAATTGCCTCATTAAGGAGCGATGTAAAGGAAAAACCGGGTTAAAACCCGGTTTTTATTTAAACACTTTTTTTGCTGAAACTTATCAACGGTATTTGCGTGCTGGATTCTACTCTTTTCACAAGATCTTTGTGAAAAAGGTTTTTCATAGAACTGCCGGTTTGCCTTTCAAACATTCCAACCACATCGGTCTGATGTTCTTTAAGATACTGTTTTAGTGTCTCAAAAATATCTTTGCCTTCAATGGTCTTAAACTCTACTAAAGAAGAGGAAACCTGGGCACGTAGTTTATTTTTAAAGTCTTCTGCTTCAGAAGATTGTTGCTTTTCTTTAATGTGAATAACTTCAAGTTGCTTAAGTACAGGAGAAAATAGTTCGACTAAATTCTGTACAGCTTTCAGATCGTTATCCATCAGGGTAGTGGCGTATACAATTTTCTGGAATTTTTCGACCTTAGCTTCGTGAGGTACGATCATTACTGGTGAAGTTGCATTTGTAATAAGCGATTTTGTGGTGCTTCCCATAAAAATTTCTTTTAAAGGACTCATTCCTTTTACTCCCACAATAAGAATGGAAGGCTGGAGCTCTGCACAATATTCCAGGATTCCATCTTCGGCATTATTGCCGTTTTTTAATGTTAAAGTAACATTCCCCGATTCAAAATCGGTCCCGAGATGACGGGTGCAAAACTCCTTCAGCAATTTTCGGTATGCCTGGGGAGCTCCTTTTTCGAAATCTGTAAAACTTGGTTTGGGAACATCGCTGTTCCAGATGGTGGGATATTCTATAATATTCAGAATTACCAGTTCAGAATTTGTTTTTTTGCTTAAAGAATAAGCATATTGCAAAGCAGATACCGAACTCTTAGAGTAATCTGTAGCACAAAGGATTTTACTCATAATAAAATTGATTTTATAGTGTAAAATTAGGGGTTTGGTTAGCTAATTATAAATGATAAATATCAGTTTATTAAAAACTAATATACAATTATTAATCTCGATAAAAAACCTGTTGCCGTATCTGCGGGTAATTCAAAAGGTATTGATGTTCCATTTTTTGAAACGTAACCTTTGAAAGAATTTCGATATTTCAGAAAAACTTCAGAAAAAAACATAAATGTATGATTTACATTTATTAAGTTTGTATTAGACAAAAGAAGAAGGTAATGAAAGATCCTTTGAAGGAAACTTCGGGTGTTAAATCCACAAAAGTGAAAGTAGAATCTCCAGGTCGCATCAATCTTATTGGCGAGCATACAGATTATAATAAAGGATTTGTTCTCCCGACGGCAATAGATAAAAAGATTCACTTCGAATTAGAAAAGAACGGAGAGTTAACCCGATGTACTGTTTATAGTGAAACCTACAAAGAAGGCTTCGATTTTGATATTAATCTGCTTGAGAAGAATGAAATTTCCTGGAGGAATTATATTCTGGGGGTGGTAGATGAAATTCAAAAAAAAGGAAAGAAACTGGAAGGTTTCGATTGTAGGCTTAAAAGTGAGCTGCCCATTGGTGCGGGAATCAGTTCATCGGCGGCATTAGAATGTGGTCTCGCCGTGGGTTTAAACGAGTTGTTTTGCCTGGAGTTTTCTAAAAAAGAGATCGCTCAACTTTCTCAGGCAGCAGAGAATAATTTCGTGGGTTCTAACTGTGGCATTATGGATCAGTACGCTTCGGTAATGAGCAAAAAAGATCACTTAATTTTGCTGGATTGCCTTACCCTCGAAACCCGTTATATACCTGCTGATCTTAAAAAATGCAAACTGTTACTGGTAAACACGAAAGTTTCTCATAATTTGGCTGAGAGTGAATATAATAATCGAAGAAAGCAATGCGAACAGGCGCTGGAAATTCTTCAGCACAAATTCGCGGATGTTGAGACCTTGCGAGATGTAACCTTTAAAAAACTTGAAAGTGCCAAAAATAGCCTAAGCGAGGTGCAATATAATCGTGTTTTATACGTGCTTCAGGAAAATCAACGAGTTCTAAAAGCGGTCGATTATATAACAGCATCAGAATTGAAAAAATTTGGAGAGTTAATGTATCAATCGCATTATGGGCTTAGAGATCTTTATGAAGTAAGTTGCGAAGAACTCGATTTTCTGGTTGAATTTTCAGAAGGTAAAGATTTCATTTATGGCTCCAGAATGATGGGTGGCGGTTTTGGTGGATGTACGATAAACCTGATAGAAGAGAAGTATATCGAAGATTTTAGTAAGGACGTAAGCACCGCATATAAAAAGAAATTTGGCATCGTGCCCGAAATAATCAGCGTCCTGCCCAGTGCGGGAACTGTGGTCAAGCAAGAATAATCATGAATATAAAATCAATAAATCATAATCCTCACCGGAGATACAACATTTTAACAGGGGAGTGGATCCTTGTTTCTCCACAGCGAACGAAGAGGCCCTGGCAGGGAAAAACCGAGAAGTCGGCAGTGGACAAAACAGCT
>JBAVQO010000323.1:0-1853 GCA_049694135.1 Gillisia sp.
ATATTATAGTGTCTCTATTTATTTTGCAGAATCGATTGATAAGTTAAGCGATAATTTAAAAGAGGTTAAACCCCATGTAATTACTGCTGTTCCGAGATTATTAGAAAAAGTGTACGATAAAATTATCGCTAAAGGTGCCGAACTTACCGGTGTTAAAAAGAAACTCTTTTACTGGGCGTTAGAACTCGGCCAGGTTTACCAACCTTATGGAGAAAATGGCTGGTGGTATGAAGCTAAACTAAGTCTTGCCCGAAAAATTATCTTTTCAAAATGGAAAGAAGGATTGGGAGGTAATATTGAACTTATTGTTTCCGGAAGTGCTGCATTACAGCCCCGCCTGGCCAGCGTTTTTGCCGCTGCGGAAATCCCGGTTATGGAAGGCTACGGGCTTACAGAAACTTCGCCTGTTATAGCCGTAAACGATGAGAGGAATCATAATTTCAGAATTGGTACCGTAGGTAAAGTTATAGACGAAGTGGAAGTGAAAATTGCTGAAGATGGCGAAATACTTACCAAGGGGCCCAATTTAATGATGGGTTATTATAAGGACAAAGAAAAGACCGATGAAGCTATAGATGCAAATGGTTATTTTCATACCGGTGATATTGGAGAGTTTGATGCCGACGGATTTTTAAAAATTACGGATAGGAAAAAAGAAATGTTCAAAACCTCCGGAGGAAAATATGTAGCTCCGCAAATCATCGAGAACATTATGAAACAATCCCGGTTTATCGAACAAATAATGGTTATAGGCGAAGGAGAAAAAATGCCGGCAGCTTTTATTCAGCCAAATTTCGAATTTGTAGAAGATTGGGCAAAAAGAAAACATATCAACATAGGAAAAACCAATGAAGAGTTGGTAAAAAACGAAGCGGTTATTAAACGCATTCAGGAAGAAGTAGATTTTTACAATCAGAAATTCGGTCATTGGGAACAGGTAAAGCGGTTCGAACTCACTCCCGAGGTATGGTCAATAGAAAACGATGAACTCACTCCTACTATGAAGCTTAAGCGCAGGAACATAAAAGAGCGCAATATAGATTTGTACAACAAAATTTACGACCGAAAATAAAAATTCCAGTTATAAAACCTTTTTAAAAAGCTTCCCCCAAATCCGGAAGCTTTTTTTGTTTCAGTAGGAGAAATGTACATAAATTTCTTTTAATTTATTATGCACGCATAATATTTTTTGTTAACTTTGAAGGAATCCAATTAAAAATATGAAAGAAAAAACCATTGATTATGTACTGCGAGCCACGTGGATGGCAGTTTCAAAAATGTATAATGAAGAAGCCGGAAAAGCAGGCAGCACAATGGCAACAGGATTCGCACTACTAAGTATCGATCCCGAAAAAGGAACCCCCTCTACTTCTTTAGGACCAAAAATGGGTATGGAAGCCACCAGTTTGTCTCGTATTCTTAAATCTATGGAAGAGAAAGGACTAATCGTGCGTAAACGAAATCCGAAGGATGGGCGAAGTGTACTTTTATACCTCACCGATTTTGGAAAGGAAATGCGGGATTTTTCGAAAAAAGTGGTGCTTCAGTTTGATGAGACGGTTAAAGAAGCCGTAGCACCCGAAGACCTGGATACTTTTATTAAAGTAGCAAACACGATCATGGAGCTTATAGCCACCAAAAAAGTGTATCAGGAAGAAATAAAAACTAAGTAATAACTGCAAAAGACAGATATAAAACAAACCAACATGAAGAGAAGAATTAATAAAGTAGCAGTTATCGGTTCCGGAATTATGGGAAGCGGTATCGCCTGCCACTTTGCCAATATTGGGGTCGAAGTATTGCTTTTAGACATTGTACCCCGGGAGCTTAACGAAAAAGAAAAAAAGAAAGGA
>JBAVQO010000324.1:0-1562 GCA_049694135.1 Gillisia sp.
GTGGTTCCTCTTACGATAAATAATTCCTGGAAACTATTTGAATATGGCACTTTTCCGCTGGGGATCGGAGTTCATATAAAACTGAAGGCTCACAAACCTATTCCGGTAAATTCGATGGATGCCGAAAGTCTTATCGCTCTTACCGAACGCACCATAATTGCCGATATTATTTAACTTTTTAATTAGAATGTATGACTTCTCGTGAAAATGAGATTATTAAAAACACCCGTAACTACGTAAAAGAAAGTCTCGCAAATGCAGAAGGAGGACACGACTGGTTCCATATTGAACGGGTTTTAAATAACGCAGTTTCCATTTCACAACAGGAAGAGGCAGACCTTTTTGTGGTCGCGCTGGGAGCGCTTTTGCACGACATTGCAGATTCAAAATTTCACGGGGGAGACGAAGAAATTGGTCCCCGGAAGGCGAGAGAATTCTTACAATCTCAAGATGTAGCTTCAGATATTGTTGAGCACGTGGTGAAAATAATTGAAAACATTTCCTTTAAAGGTGGAAATATTCAACAAAAATTTCATTCTCCCGAACTTGCCGTCATTCAGGATGCGGATCGTTTAGACGCGATAGGAGCTATAGGAATCGCACGGGCATTCAATTATGGAGGATTTAAAGGAAGGGCTCTTTATGATCCTTCTATTCAGCCTAATCTAAAAATGACAAAAGAAGAATATAAAGCTTCGAATGCGCCTACCGTCAACCACTTTTACGAAAAACTGCTTCTTTTAAAAGAGCGTATGAATACCCAAACCGGAAAAAAAATTGCCACGGAAAGACACCGCTATATGGAAGCTTTTCTTTCTGAATTTTATGAAGAATGGAACGGAGAAAAGTAAATCTCTAACCCCACCAGGCGCTCCAGGGAATTCGTGAAAGAATACACAACAATGCAAGAGTATAAAAGATCGCGATCATTTTAAACTTAGGTGTACTGGTAAGTTTCTTTTTGTGCTTGGAATAGCCTATTGTGATCAGGGTGACGGCAATAATCATTACTATTGGATGTTCCACATTGTAAAGACGCAAAGTTTCATCTTTCATAACTCCGCCTACTCCAACTTTACTCCACATTTGAAAATAGGGTGCTGAAAAATATAACACAATACCGATTAACAGCTGAATATGTGAAACAATCAAAGTAAAAAGGGCGATGCGGAAATTTGTGGCGCCGTATTCTTTTTTCGAAAAATACCCTATGATACTGTTAATTACTGCCACCAATAGAACAAGGACCACAAGATATGCCCAGTAGGAGTGTATGAATTTTACGGTTTGATACATGATATAGATTTTGAGTAAAGATAGGTATTTCAATAAAAAAACCGCTTCAGAATTTGAAGCGGTTTTTTAGATTGTAAAATGATAATTCTACCAGCGATTTTCTGCCGGTGTGCCTCCCCAGATGAGAGTGGCAATATATGGATTATCGATAAAAGGATTTCGGTTACCCTGAGCACCTTCAATAACATTATTACGTTGTATCTCGAAGATGGAAACAGGATCTTCACGGTTCCATTTCAAAAACAGGTCCAGAGTACCAACTTTAT
>JBAVQO010000325.1:0-3037 GCA_049694135.1 Gillisia sp.
CAATTATATTGATGGAATTTTAAGTTTTTACCGCAGTGAACATATTTTGAACAAGGAATTCGAAACCGTTCCCATTAAAGAAATAATAAAAGACATAAAGAAAATCTACGAGGTCGAAGAAGGCATCGAGATAATTTATCCGGAAGACTGTATTCTAAAAAAAGTAAATAAAGCCGCGCTGTCCCAGATTTTTCTCAATCTGGTTAGCAATGCATTAAAGTATAACAATAAAGCAATTCGTACAGTTGAAATAACATGCGAAGAAACCTCCGGCTGGTATTCGTTTGAAGTTATAGACAATGGGGATGGATTCGATAAAAAAAATTCCGCTAAGATTTTCGAACTTTTTACCACTCTGGAAACCGAAGATCGCAGAGGAAATCCCGGCAGCGGGATAGGCCTGGCGACAGTAAAAAAACTGGTAGAGAACCTCGGGGGTTCTATTGGCGTAAACTCTACCCCCGGCGAGGGAAGCAGGTTCACTTTTACCATTAAAAGAATTTAACAAGCTATTCCTGCTGCCCTTTTTTATATATTTGGATATACAATAATCTTTCCATGAAGTTTAGCCATCCAGAATTGCTCTATGCTCTTTTTTTGTTGCTAATTCCGGTTCTTGTTCATTTATTCCGACTTCGGAAATTCAAAAAGGAAGACTTTACGAATGTTAAGTTCTTACATCGAATTTCTGTCCGAACCCGCAAAAGTTCTCAACTTAAAAAGTGGCTCATCCTTGCAACTCGAATTCTCCTACTAGCTTGTATTGTTTTTGCTTTTGCAGGCCCTTTTTTTCCCAGAGATTCTTCCAAAGAAAAAAACAGGAACCTGATTATTTATCTCGACAATTCTTACAGTATGCAGGCGCGTGGCGAACACGGTCCGCTGCTGGAACGAAGCATTCAGGAACTTATTTCGAACCTGCCGCAAGGAGAGGAAATCGATTTGTTTACCAACAACAACACTTATAAAAACATTACCAGGTCCGACCTTCAAAAAATTGAATATACTTCTGCACAACTCGATTATAAAGCTGTCCTGCTGAAAGCCCAACACCTCCAAAACACCACTTTTCAAAGTAAACTTCTTATTGTTTCTGACTTCCCGGAAGACTTCATTAAAGATTCAGATACTTCGAATACAAATCTGAAGGTTTTTCTGTTACCCCTCCAGCCCGAAACCAGGAATAATCAAACAATTGACACAGCATTTCTTGCCGGCTCGAATCCGGAAAAAAAACTTTTACATATAAAAATTAGTCGTAATGGGAATTCTCAGCAAAATTCGGTTTCGGTTTATAACGGAAAGAATTTACTGGGTAAAACGGGAATAGTTTATGCTTCTGAAAATTCGGAAGACGTTGAGTTTCCTTTGGAAACAGATTCCTTGTGGCAGGGAAAAATCGAAATTGAAGATAATGGCTTACAATTCGATAATTCCCTTTTTTTTAGCCTTAATAAAAGTCAGCCCGTCAGAGTGGTTTCTATTAATAATGAAGATGATGATTTTTTGAAAAGAATTTTCAACCCTGCAGAATTTCATTACAGTGCTATGGCGGCAAACCGGGTAGATTTCAGCCAGCTTGCGGAGGCACAGGTAATAATCTTAAACGAAATAAAAGAGTTCCCCTCTTCCTTAAAAACTTTACTGCAACAAAAAATCGATCAGCAAACGGTGTTTTTGATTATCCCGCCGGCGAGTTCTCCCGGGGCAAACTATACAGATTTCTTGAGAAAAAACGGCTTTCCGGTCTTCGAAAAAATAGAGAATCAGGAAAGATCGATCACAGGTATTTCTTTTAATCATCCTTTATACGCTGGGGTTTTTGAAGAAGAAATCAGCAATTTCGATTACCCGAAGGTCAGGAGTTATTACCGCGTAACTTCTACTCCGGGCATAATAAGGTATGAGGACCAATCGGCGTTTCTGTTTAAAAAAGCAAACACGTACATTTTTACTGCTCCATTGAACAAAGGCAATTCCAATTTTGTGCAATCCCCGTTGATTGTTCCCACCTTTTTTAACATTGGTCTTTCCGCCGTGCAACCTTCAAAACTTTTTTACCAGATGAACAGCTCTTCATTTTTTGATGTTCCTATTAAAATAGATAACGACAAAGTATTGCATCTAACTTCGGACAATATTAATATTATTCCCGAACAACAGCGATTTTCAGACAAGGTCCGGATCTTTACCGAGAATCTCGATCTTCCGCCGGGAAATTATATGATCACCAATCAGGATGAGCCGGTTATGGCGGTGAGTTTTAATATAGATCGAAAGGAAAGTAAGATGGAATTTGCAGTCCCTAAAAACAATCATTTTTCGACTATAAAAAATGTGAAGGATTTTATCTCTTCTGCTTCCTTTGGCAAGGAAGAACCTGAAGTTTGGAAATGGTTTGTTATTTTTGCTGTGTTCTTTTTAGTAATCGAGACCCTTCTCTTAAAATACATTAAATGAAGATACTTCTAAAATCGGCTTTAATCCTTGATCCTGGCTCAAAATATCATCAAAAAAAGGTAGACCTTCTTATCTCGGACGGAATTATTGAAAAGATAGGAAACAACCTGAAAATTTCAGATGCAGATAAAGAGATTCGGCTAAAAGATCTTCATATTTCGAAAGGATGGTTCGATAGTAGCGTAAGTTTTGGGGAACCGGGCTTCGAGGAAAGGGAGACCCTTAAAAACGGCCTAAAAACAGCAGCAAGAAGCGGTTTTACAGCGGTTGCACTCAATCCCGACACACAACCTGTTGTGGATACCAATGCAATAGTAAGTTCTTTATTTTCAAAAAGTGAAAGTGAAGCCACCGAACTTTTTCCGATTGGCGCCCTGACGGTTCGTTCGCAAGGCGAAGACCTCGCAGAACTTTATGATATGAAACAGGCCGGGGCGGTAGCTTTCGGAGATTATAAAAAACCGGTTTCTAATCCGAATCTGCTGAAAATGGCTCTTTTATACACTCAGAATTTTGGTGGGCTCGTTCAATCTTTTCCGCAGGATAGAAAGATCGCCGGAAACGGGCTGGTAAACGA